>JBITAD010000474.1:0-10056 GCA_044439945.1 Blastopirellula sp. JB062 | reverse complement strand
CCTCTTGAGCCATTTGCTTGTGAAAAAATGAAGCGACGCTTCCCTTCAGCACAATGCGATCTTGTTGCTGCTCGAACCGTAGCGTGCGACCGGCGAAATGCGGGTTGTTCGAGAGGACGCGCTTGACGTTGGCGGAATATTCAACTTGATTCATGGCTTGCTCTATCTGGGAAAAGCGGGAGAAAGTAAGACGCGTTGCGACTAACCAGATATTGCTATCGACGTGCTAGCGGCGGCAGTTGAGCCTAGCTTGCCCAAACTATCGCCCAGTTTGGCGAAGCGGCGCCGGTTATAACGAAGGCGCCGCTTGCAGCGATTGACGAAGGCCGGAAAGGAATGCCGTCGTCCGCTTTAGGCCAGCATTTTTTTGCCGAACGCTTTCGCCTCTTCCAACGCGTCGGCGATCTTCTCCGGGTTTTTGCCGCCGGCTTGTGCCATGTCGGGGCGGCCGCCGCCAGATCCGCCGACAATGCTCGACGTCGCTTTCACCCATGCGCCTGCCTTGCCGCCGGCTTTAACGACGTCTTCGCTTAAACCGGCGACCATCATCACCTTGTCTTCGCCTTGACCGGCGATAAGCAAGACCGCACAGGGCGCCGCTTTTTTCCGCAATTGATCGATCAATTGCCGCATCAGGTTGGGGTTGGCGCCGGGCGCTTCGGCGACGATCATTTTGACGTCTCCGACCATTTCGGCTTCGGCCAACAAGTCGTCGGCGGTTAGTGCGCCAATTTCAGCGCGTGCGACGATCTCGCGTTTTAGCGTTTCGATGTCGCCTAGCAGGGCCGCTACCCGAGCCGGGGCGTCAAACTGGCCGACGTTCAGCAAGCGAGCCGCTTCTTTTAACGCCTCTTTTTGTTGGGCGTAGCTGGGCGGACCGGCCTCGGCATGTTCGGCGATCGTTTGCAACGCTTCGGGCGGTTTGCCGCTGCCGCCGGCCGCTTTCTTTAAATCGCGCACATGCTGGGTCAATTGTTTGACGGCCAGCGGCGCATCAAGCGGATGAACGCCCAACGAACCGGCGATTTCGCTTAGCGATGCGGCGACTTGTTCGCGATACGTTTTCGCCTTGTCGCCGGTCAGCGCGACGATGCGGCGTACGCCGGCCGAAGGACCTTCTTCGCTGATGACTTCAAACATGCCGATATCGGCCGTGTTGTCGAGATGCGTGCCGCCGCAAAGCTCGCGGCTGAACGTGCCCATCGAAACCAAACGAACCGGGTCAGGATATTTTTCGCCGAACAGCATCATCGCTCCTAGCTCGCGCGCTTGAGCCAGGGGAACGATTTCCCATTTCACCGGTTCGCCGGCGGCGACTCGGTCGTTCACGTCGCGTTCGATCGTCGCCAGTTGCTCGGGGGTGACCGCCGACAAGTTGGTAAAGTCGAACCGCAGCCAATCTTCGTCAACCTTGGAACCTTGCTGTTGCGCGTGGGCCCCCAAGTTCTTTTGCAACGCGTAATGCAAGACGTGCGTCGCCGAGTGAGCGCGGCGAATGCCGCCGCGACGCTTGCCGACGATCGCTTTGGCGGCGGTGTTGCTGCTAATTTTGCCTTCCGCCAAATGGCCGTGATGCAAAAACAAATCGCTATCTTTTTGGGTGTCGGAGACGATAAAGCGGAACCCGTCGCCGACAATCTCGCCGCTGTCGCCGACTTGCCCCCCTGATTCGCCGTAAAACGGGGTCCGGTCGGTCACGACGATCAGCGGGTGCGATTCGCCTGTTTGATCGTAGTCGTCAAACAGCTTGGAGGTTCCGTCGGCGTCATGTGCGACGATGCCCTTAACGACCACTTCCGCTTCAGATTGGTCATAGCCGAGAAATTCAGTACCGCGAAGCGTATTTTTCAATGACTCGATCGGGCCGGCGGCGAACAAGACCGACGTGCCGCCGCCTGTCTCGGCGCCGAACTTTTCCATCGCCACCTGGTAGCCGGGCCAGTCGAAGGTTAAGCCTTTTTCGGCGGCGACTTGCTCGAACAACTCAGGCGGAAAGCCGTACGTTTGATACAGTTCGGCCGCTTCTCCGCCGTCGACGACCGTCAGATTTTCTTTGCGCATCGCGCTAAAGACTTTCTCGGTTCGAGCCAAACCGTCGTCAAGCCGGTCGAGAAAGTTCTCTTCTTCGGTGCGAATCACGCTTGCGACGCGCTGGGTCGTCTCGGTCAGCTCGGGGTAGCCGCCCTTCATCATTTCGGCGACTTTGTCGACCAGTTGATAGGCGAACGGTTCTCGCAGGCCCATTTGATGCCCGTCTAGAACCGCTCGCCGCAGCAACCGCCGAATGACGTATTTCTCTTTGTTGGCGCCGGGATAAACGTTTTCATGAATCGCAAACGTGCACGCTCGCACATGGTCGGCGATCCGGCGCAGACGGCGACCGTCGTCATCGTCAGGCACATACTTCACGCCGCAGATTTCGCCGGCCGTCTCAACGATCGGGCGCAAGATGTCGATGTGATAGTTAGTCGACGCTCCTTGCAAGGTGGCGGCGGTTCGCTCCAGTCCCATGCCGGTGTCGATATTTTTGCTCGGCAGCGGCTCGAGATTGTTCGGCGGGTCGCCGATCCGATTGAACTGCGTGAAAACCAGATTCCAGATCTCGACCGGGGCGCCATTTTTCGGGTGATAATAGATTTCGCTGCAAGGGCCGCAGACCCCGTCCGGGCCTTGGCTCGGCGCGCTGGCGGGCCAAAAATTTTCGTCCTCTTCCAACCGTTCGATTCGAGACGTGGGCAGGCCGATCTTCTCGTGCCAATAGTCGGCCGCTTCGTCGTCATCTTTGTAAACGGTGACCGAAAGTTGATCGGCCGGTAAACCGAGCCATTTTTTGTCGGTCAAAAATTCCCAGGCCCAAGAGATCGCTTCAGGCTTGAAGTAATCTCCGAAGCTAAAATTGCCCAGCATCTCAAAAAAGGTGTGGTGATAGGCGGTACGGCCAACGTTGTCGATATCGCCGGTCCGCAAGCACTTTTGGCAGGTCGTCGCGCGGGTGAAATCAAGCTTTACCCGACCTAAAAAGTGATCTTTAAATTGGTTCATTCCGGCCGGAGTGAACAAAACCGAAGGATCCCAAGTCGGAACCAGCACATCGCTCGGACGTCGAGCGTGCCCTTTGGATTCGTAGAAACTTAGATACTTTTCGCGTAATTCGTCGGTCTTCATAACGCAATCAGGCCGGGCCGGTAAGAGTCAAATAGTGCTGTTTAAAGGGGTTATGATAAAGCCTAAGCGGCCAATCGGCTAGGCGTCGCGGCGTTTACCAACCCCCAGATCTATCGTAGGACGCCGCAAGGGGAGAAAAGGTGCGCCGAAATAAAAAAAGAGGCTTCCAGCTTGATGCGAACTGGAAGCCTCTTTGGTCACGGACGTCGGATGGAGCCCGCCGACGCCCAAACGGAGACGGAGGAAGTCTCGTTACCCCATTTTGCGATTTCCGCCCCTTCGCGATCGGCCGTGGAGGTTCGGCCACGCGGTCCCACGGGAAAGAAACCGGCTTACCTTCTTATGACTCCTTTTCTTCGCTTTCCGCTGCGGCGCCATCTTCAAACAGGTTCTCGCCGCCATGGCCGGCGGCGACCAGCACTTTTTGCTTCAACTCTTGCGTAATCTGCGGATTTTCGACCAAAAAAGCGCGGGCCTTTTCTTTGCCTTGGCCTAGCTGCGTATCGCCGTAGCGGAACCAGGCGCCGCTACGAGCGACAATTTTTTGTTCCAGCGCCAGGTCAAGGATGTCTCCCTCGTAGCTAATGCCGTTGGAGTGCATCATGTCGAACTCGGCGATGCGAAACGGCGGAGCGACTTTGTTTTTGACCACTTTGCAGCGAACTCGCTGACCCACTACGTCTTCGCCATCTTTCAGCTGACCGATCCGGCGAACGTCGATACGGCACGAGCAATAAAACTTCAGCGCGCGGCCGCCGGGGGTCGTTTCGGGACTGCCGAACATCACCCCGACCTTTTCTCGAATTTGATTGATAAAGATCACGATCGTTTTCGATTTCGCAATCACGCCGGTCAACTTACGCATCGACTGGCTCATCAAGCGTGCTTGCAAACCGACATGCGAATCGCCGATCTCGCCTTGCAACTCGGCCCGCGGCACCAGGGCGGCGACCGAGTCGACCACCACCACGTCGACGGCGTTTGATTTGACCAACATCTCCGTAATTTGCAGGCCTTCTTCGCCGCTCGAAGGTTGGCTGACTAGCAGCGTTTCGAGCTCGACCCCCAGTTTTTTCGCCCAGCTTGGGTCTAACGCATGTTCGGCGTCGACAAAAGCCGCAATGCCTCCTATCGCTTGAGCTTGGGCGATCACATGCAATGCAAGCGTCGTTTTACCGCTTGATTCAGGACCGAAAATCTCAATGATGCGGCCCCGGGGCAGGCCCTTGCCGCCGAGCGCCAAGTCAAGCGACATCGCGCCGGTCGGGATGCCTTCGATCGATGCGTGGTTCGACCCCAGCGGCATGATCGCCCCTTCGCCGAACGACTTTTCGATCTGTTGCAGCGTCGTTTTTAGAACGGCGTTTCCGGCAAGCATGCTGGCGACGTCTTTGTGTTCCGCTTTGGGCGATTTGTCAGCGGCGCTCTTTTTGGTCGATTTCGCAGTCTCTTTTTTCGCCATTCGTCCATTCTTGGAAGCAGTTGCAGTGACCATTTTCCGGGCTCCTTTATGGTAAATGTCCTGTCCGCTGGCAAGCATCCCCTATTTGCATCAACTAAACGGATGGACAGTGTACGCCTGTATGGTGTACATGTCAACACTCTCTTGCCTGCGATAAAAGAAGTATCGGGGCGCCATGCGACACGGTTGGTCACGCCTTAGCGAAAAGCTCAAAAATTATTTTCGCTCCGAGAATCATGAGCCGTCGGTCGGCGCACTGCTGACTCATAAGGCGGGCAGGGGGGATAGGGCGGACAGGGGGGAATAGAGGGATGCGTCGGCGCAGTTGCTGCCGAGTCGTAGGACTTGGCTCACGAAACCGTCGGTTGCGTCGCAGTATTTTTGGCTTCGGTTTCGTCGAGATGGTGCGGATGAATTCGAGTTTTACCTTCGTACTGTTCGATGGCCGGCAGCAAACCGAACAGCCGTTCGTCGATTTGATGGAAAAGGCTAATGATCCGGCTTTCGAAATATTGGGCGAGAATCGCCGCCGGAATCGCCACGACTAGCCCGCCCAACGTGGTGACCAACGCTACGTAGATTCCTTCAGCCAACTGATTGGCCCGATTACCGCCGATCTCTAATTGGGTCGTTTTATAGAAAGCCCAAATAATTCCCCATACCGTCCCCAGCAATCCCATCAGCGGCGTCACTCCGGCGGCCAAGGTCAGCCAGCGAACGTTGCCGTACAGCCGATCCGCTTCGCGCTCGCTCGCTTCGTTGACCGCATGCACTACTTCGGCTTGCGGTCGGCCGACCCGGGCTAACATCGATTCGACGATATTGGCCATGGCCGAAGGATATTGTTTGCACAATTGGTAGGCGTCGCGCGGCTGAAACCCATCTGGCGCAAACTGCAATTGCTCAAGCCCTTCGACCAAAGCAGGCGGAATAATTCGCCCGCGACGCAGCGCAATCGCTCGCTCAAAGGCCAGCGTAACGACCAAGATCGACATCAAGCCGATCGGGATCATCATCTGGCCCCCTTTCAGTATCAGCGCGATCAAATGCAATTGCTCGTCGTCGCCCAATTTTTCTTCTAGCAACGCGCCCGACTCGTTAGCCGCGGGGGCGGGGTTCGCCGTTTGCTCTTCCTGCGCCCAAGCGGCGAGCGTACCCATGGCGGAAGTCAGCAGCAGGCTGAAGATTAGTAGCGCGACGAATCGCTGCGTTAACGAAAATTGCGTCATAAGGCTCTACAGTTACAGTTTGTTGATCGCTTCAAGTCGGCTGGCGGCCAACTTCGCTTCTGGCGTTTGGGGATAGTCGGCGACGACCAGGCCGTAATATTTTTTCGCTTCGGCCGTATAACGAACCTTGGGCGCGCCGACCGCATTGCGAATGCGAACTTCGTTGCAGCGTCCTAGCTCGTACGCCGCTTTCGCTTGCCAAGGCTTGACTTCGTCGAGCGATTTTGTTCCGCCGAAACCGAGCACGACCCGCTTAAACTCGGCTTCGGCCGCTTCATAATCTTTTTGCTCAAAGTAAAGTTCGCCCAACATAAAGCGAGCGCGGGCGCCGGTTCGGCCCGACGAAAGTTCGGCCGCCGTTAGAAAATGACGCTTCGCTTCGTCTCGCTTCTGGCGATTGTAGTTCGCCCAGCCGGTCTCGTACTCGGCTTCGGCGGCGAGCGGCGACTCGGGCGATTGGGTCAACAATTGGGTCATCCAGCGGATCGCTTCTTCCCATTGTTTTTGTTGGGCGGCCGCTTGTCCGGCATGCAAACGCCACAAGTCGCGCATGTCGTCGCTCGAAAGGCGATCGGCGTCGACTTTGCCATAAGCGGCCGAAGCCTCTTTAAAGCGATCTCGCTTATAGAGACATTCTCCCTGCATAAAACTGGCGTCCGCCGCCAACGCGCCTTGCGGATGCTTGGCGATTTGGTCGGCGAACGAAGCGGAAGCGGCGGCGTAGTCGCCTTGTTGATATTGCGACCAGCCGAGCTTGTAGGCCGATTTTTCGCTGACGTCGTCGCCCGGGGCGGCGGTCAATGCGGCGGCGTACGACTTTTGCGCAGCGGCGAAATCTTTTCGGTCGTAGGCCGCTTCGCCCACATGATAATGGGCTTCGGCCGCCAGCGAACTTTGCGGATGGCTGGCCGCCAAGCGGGCGAACGCCGCCGTCGCTTTTTCCGCAGAGCCTGACGCTTTCAACGACCAGGCCAACTCATACTGCACCTTATCGGCGTTTCGGTACTTCGGAAACTCTTGCTGCAACGCGGCGAACTGCGCGGCGGCGGCGGCTTGGTCGTTGGCGCTAACCAGGGAAAGCCCTTTTAAATAAAGGGCGTCGGCTCGGTCGGCCGCTTGCGGAGAGGCTTTCAGATAAGCGTCGACGTCGGCGACGGCCCCTGCATAATCGCCGGTCAAGCGACGAGCGACCGCGCGGGCATGCAACGCCTGCGGCGCCAACGAATGCTCGCCAAACTTGGTTAACAATTGCGAAAGAGCCTGTTCCGCCTCTTTGCCTTGCGACTGTTGAATGTGCGCCCAGCCCAGGCCGTACAGCGCATGCGGCGCAAGCGACGACTCGGCGAATTGATTCAGTAACTGCCGATACTGGGCGGCCGCATTCGGAAAATCGCTGGCGGCGTAATAATATTCGCCCAACCGATAGAACGCGCGATCGCCTAGCGGCGAATCTGGGAACTGTTTGCGCATCTTGTTCACGGTCGCAATCGCCGCCGCCTCGTCGCCTTGGCGTTGTTGCACGCGCGAGAGCAGCAGTAACGTTTCGTCCGCTTGTCGCCAGGCGGGTTGGGCGGCGATCGCCGCGGACAAGCTTTGTTGCGCCGCCGGAAACTGCTCGAGTTCAAACTGGCACGACCCAAGCAAAAAGTAGGCTTCCGCTTTTAACGCCGGATCTTGCTGTTGGGGGGCCAGCGGAGCGAGCAGTTCGATCGCTTCCGCATATTTTTCTTGCAGCAGCAGACTCAGCGCCAGACGCATTTGCCATTTGCCATGTTCCGCGCGACGTTTGCCGGCTGAAACAAGTTGGCGGAACGCTTGTTCGGCGTCGGCATGCTTTTTCGCTTGCAGCGCCGCCTCGGCCGCGACGTACTGGGCGTCTAGCAGCAGTTCGTGTTGCGGAAATTGATCGACTAACGCGTTCGCCAGCCGAGCCGCAGTCGTCGGGTCTTGCGTTTCGAGCGCGGCGAACGCCCCGTTATACAACGCTTGCGGCGCTTGGGGATCTTGCGGATGTTGCGTCACGATTTGTTGATAAAGCTTGACCGATTCCCCGCGTCGCTGCGGTTGGTCATACAGCGCGTCGGCCTGATCGATCAGCAAAGGAACCAACTGCGAGGTTCCTTGCGCGACGGCCAGTTTTGACCCGGCTAATTTTTCGGCTTGTTGCGGCTTACCCGTTTTCAGATAAACGCGGCACAGCCAATGGGCCGCTTCCAGGCCGGTCTCGCCGCTCTGCTGCGCGGCGGCGGCTAACGCCTTGGCCGCTTCGTTCCAATCACCCGCACGATAGTAACACCGGCCGGCTAACATGAGCGCTTCGTCGCGATATTTCGACTTGGGATTCTCGGCGGCTAGTCGGGCGTACGTCGCGCCTGCCTGCGACAACTTGTCTTGTTTCAACTGCGCGAACGCCAGGCGATAGGTCGCATGATCGAGCAGCGGGAACTTCGGATCTCGGCTGACGGCCGCCAACATTTTTTCGGCTTGGGCGTACTGCTCTTGGCTCAGCATCGTTTCGGCCTGACGCATGCGCACTTCGGCCGCCAGGTCATGTTGCGGAAAAGCGGCGAGAAATTTCGCGTAGACTTGGCCCGCTTCAGCCGGCTTGTTCAACTCTTCCAAGGCGACTCCCCACGCGTAGGCGCCGTCAGCGCGAAACGGGCTCTTCGCAAATCGCTCGACCAACGTCTTATAAGGCCCTAGCGATCGCTCGACCTGATCGCTTAAATAAAACGACTCGCCGGCGAAGTAGAGCGCTTGATCAGCGTTTTTGCCTTGGGGAAACTCTTTGTAAAGCCGCTCAAAGGTCTTGGCCGCTTGGTCAAACTGCTTGGGATCGCTTGATTTGGCCCAGCCGTAATATGTCGAACCGAGGTTAAGCAGCGCGTCTTCGCGCAGTTCCGACTTGGGGTTGTTTTTTAAGAGAGCGGCGAAGTTGTCGGCCGCCTCGGCATATTTTTCTAGTTTCAACTGGCAGACCGCCAAATTGTTGCGCGCCTTTTCGGACAACGGATCGTCGCCGTACCGAGACAGAAATTTGCTCCACTCTTCGGCCGCTAGCTGAAATTCTTCCGCTTTTTGGAACGCGACCGCGTCGGAATAAATGATCGCGGCGGCGGGGGGCGTCTCTTGCCCCCAAACGATGCAAACGAAGAGCACGATCGAAACGAGCGAACCGGCAAGCGGCAATAGCAATTGGCGGATCAGCATTGTCAGACGAGTGGGGGTAAAAGCGGGTGCGAACCGAGGCGAGCGAAGGAACTTCTCAGGCATTTACGTTCCATTATTCCCAATGGCGCCGATTATGCCAGCGGAAAACGGCGACAAGCCGGTTCTCCGCCGCGCCTTAGGTTGTCGGTCGCTAGCGGTCGATCTAGTATGAACCGCTGCAGCGGAAGGTTACGCTCTCCTTTCTTCGGTGTTTGGAATGACGCATGCGCTTGTGACCGGCGGCGCCGGGTTTATCGGTTCTCATCTTTGCGAAGCGCTTTTGGCGCTCGGGCGGACGGTCACTGCGATCGATGACGAGTCGACCGGCAGTCGCCAAAATCTGGCGCACTTGCTTGATCACGAAAATTTCCGGTTCGTTTCCGGCTCGGTCGCCGATCGCCCGTTGATCAAAAGCTTGTTGACCGAAGCCGATGAAGTTTATCACCTGGCCGCCGCGGTCGGCGTCGCTTTGATTCAAGAAGAGCCGATTCAAACGATCGAGCGCAATATCTATCCGACCGAATTGCTGCTGGCCGAAATTGCCGCTCAGCGCGAAGCGGGCCGCGATCTCAAAATGTTTTTGGCGAGCACCAGCGAGGTGTACGGCAAAAACCCGAAAGCGACCTGGACCGAAGAAGACGACCTCGTTTTCGGTTCGACCACGCGGCCGCGCTGGTCGTATGGCGCCTCGAAAGCGATCGACGAATTTTTGGCTCTCGCCTATTGGCGGCAACGAGGCACGCCGACGGTGATCGGACGCTTTTTCAACGTCGTCGGGCCGCGTCAGACCGGCGCTTACGGCATGGTGCTGCCCCGCTTTATCGAAGCGGCGCTCAACGGCCAAGGGCCGACGGTCCATTCCGACGGCGGGCAAATTCGCTGTTTCGCTCATGTCGACGACGTGGTCGACGCCGTGATTCAACTGATGGGAACCCCCGCGGCCGCCGGTCAGGTTTTTAATATCGGCAGCGATCGTCCCGTGACAATTTT
>JBITAD010000473.1:0-10069 GCA_044439945.1 Blastopirellula sp. JB062 | reverse complement strand
GAGTTCGATGTACCGGCAATTGACCATCGAGGGAACTTCGCGAGTTCTGCGTCAGTTGCAAGCGTTTGAGGTCGAGCAGTTTTTATTCTCCAGCACGCTGCTCGTCATGAAATCGGCGGAAGCCGGCGAGCGTTTGACGAGCGAATCGCCCGTGGACGCCGAGTGGGATTATCCCCGCTCTAAATTAGAAACGGAAAAGCTGATCGAGCGAGAGCGGGGCGAGATACCGGCGATCATTCTGCGTTTAGCCGGCGCATACGACCAACAAGGGCATTCGCCGCCCATTACGCAACAAATCAGCCGAATCTACGAAAAGCAGTTGGAAAGCTATTTTTTTCCGGGCGATCGAGAGCATGGGCAATCGTTCGTTCATCTCGACGATACGGTTGCGGCGATCCGCTGCGCGATCGATCGTCGCGGCGACTTGCCGCCGCTAGAGAGTCTGTTGATCGGCGAGGAAGAGGTCATGAGCTACGCCGAATTGCAAGACCAAATCGGCATGTTGCTGCATGGCAAAGAATGGCCCGCGATCCGGATTCCGAAACTGCTGGCCAAAGCAGGCGCTTGGGCGAAAGATCAATGGGCGGCCGAAGATGACGCCCCGTTTATCAAGCCTTGGATGATCGATCTGGCCGACCAAAACTATCCGATCGACATCAGCCGGGCCGAGAAAATGCTCCGATGGCGTCCGCGGCGCCAGCTACGCGATACGTTGCCGCAAATGATTGATTTTTTACATGAATCTCCCAAGAGGTTTTACGAAATCAACCAATTGCCTGTCGAGCATCTGCAAGCGGACTAAGCGTCAACCGGAGGAGATTACGAAAATGGCGAAGCCCTTATACGGTTATCCGGCCGAGTCGGCCGAACTGGAAGTGCGAGTTAAGCCTTACTCGTACAATCCGTCGGCGTGGTCTCAACGTCTGCCGATCTGCATCTTGGCGTTTCTCGCTTTTTTGATCGCGACCCACATGGGGATGTATCAATGGAGAATTCTCGACGAAGTTTGGGACCCCGTTTTTGGCGATCAAAGTAAAAAGGTTCTCGATTCGGAAGTCGCAAAAACGATGCACTTGTGGTTCGGCATACCAGACGCGATTTTGGGCGCGGTCGCCTATTTGGGCGACGCCATTTTCGGCCTGGCCGGATCGACCCGGCGATGGCAATATCGTCCTTGGATGGTGATCTTGTTTGGGATCGACGTCATCCCGCTCGGTTTGGTGAGTGCGATTTTGGTCGTGCTACAAGCGACAATCGTGGGGAATTGGTGTTTTCTGTGCCTGGTTACGGCAGTTATTTCGCTGATCCTCGTGGTGATGGCGTTCGACGAGGTGCGCGTTTCGCTCACGTATCTGGTGCGAGTTTGGAAAAAGTCGAAAAGTCGGAAAATCGTTTGGCGAACGTTATGGGGTTTTCCTGAGAGGGTCGCGGACGAGGTTGCGATCGAAATGGTAAGCGAGATTTCGCCGCCTAGGCCCTCGAATGTTGCGACAAAATAACCCGGAGGCGATCATGTGGGCCCGTGTTGTTGAGTTTATGTTGGCTTGTTGGCTGGCGGCTAGTCCGTTTATATTTCATCATTCAGAGAGCGCACGCGCACTTTGGCGAAACGATTTTGCAATCGCCGTGGTCGTGGGCGCCGCCGCCCTGCTGTCTTATTGGCGTCCGACGATGCATGCACATTTGTTCACGCTGGTCGCGGCAATATGGCTAATCGGATTTGGGCGTTTCGGATTGGAAGGGTCTCCCGGACCGGGAATGCAAAACGAGATTGTCGTAGGGTTGCTATTACTCATGTTCGCCATCGTCCCGAATAACGCTTCACAACCTCCCCGGTACTGGTACTCCGATTCTGCGAACTCGCTGATTCCCTAATCCCCGATTCGTCAAAGTCTCGATTCCTTCATAGACGATCTAATGGAAGACATCGTCGCGCACCTTCTTTCAGGCCAAACCTAAACACGGGAACAACCCGATCCATGCGCTCACCACTCTCGAACCGTTCTGACATCGATGTTCACAATATGGCGTACGCGGCCGAGCTGCTGGACGCCTACCGGGAGGATCCTAACAGCGTGCCGGCCGACTGGCGCGAATGGTTCGGCAGCTTGCCGCCGACCAACGGCGAAGCCGACGGATACGAAAATCTCGCCCCGCCGATCACCACCTCGAGCATGTTCAATCCGACGGGCGCACCGGTCGCGGTCAACGGCGACCATGCCGCGGCGCAAGGGGCGCCGACCGCCGGCGCCGACGCTTTGCTGCAATATTGCGTCGATCGGATGATTACCGGCTTTCGCGCGTACGGGCATCTGCACGCCCGGCTCGATCCGTTGGGCTTGACCACCACCCCGGCGCCGCCGCTGTCGCCCGATCAATTCGGCATCAGCGATGACGATCTAGACCGGTCGGTCTACGTCGATCGAGACGGCGAGACCGTGCTGACGACGGTTCGCGAGCTGTTTGATCGGATGCAGCGCGTTTATTGCGGCGACGTCGGCATCCAGCTTCAACATATCGACGACCACGTGGTTCGGCGGTGGTTGATCGAAGAAGTCGAAGGAGACGATCGCGATTCTTCGCTCGATCGCGACACGCAACGCCGCATTTTGCAGCGTTTGACCGAGGCGATGGTTTTTGAAGAGTTCGTTCGCAAAAAATATCTCGGCGCCAAGACGTTTTCGCTCGAAGGTTCCGAAACCCTGATTCCGCTGCTCGACCTGGCGATTCATGGGTTCGCCGAGCAAGGCATTAGCGAACTGGTGTTGGCGATGCCGCATCGCGGCCGCCTGAGCGTGCTGGCCAATGTGATCCGGCAACCCCCGCGTGAGATTTTCTCGCAGTTTGAAGACGCCGATCCCCAGCGGCATATCGGCGGCGGCGACGTCAAGTATCACATGGGCGCCAGCGGCGATTACGTCGCCGCATCCGGAAAAAAGGTGCACGTCTCGCTTTGTTTTAACCCCAGCCACCTAGAGTACGTCGATCCGGTCGCCTTAGGACGCATGCGCGCCAAGCAAGACCGCCGAGGCGACGTCGAACGCCAAATGGGGGCGGTCGTGCTCATTCACGGCGACGCCGCGTTCGCCGGCGAAGGGGTCGTGCAAGAAACGCTCAACTTGAGTCAACTGCATGGCTATCGCACCGGCGGAACGCTGCATGTGATCGTCAACAACCAGCTCGGCTTTACCACGCAGCCGCACGATTCGCGTTCTTCCATTTACGCGACTGACGTCGCCCGGATGTTGCAATCGCCCATTTTCCATGTCAACGGCGAAAACCCGGCGGCGGTCTCGCAGGTCGTCTCGCTCGCGCTCGAATTTCGTCGGACCCATCAGCGCGACGTCGTGATCGACATGTACTGCTTCCGTCGGTTCGGGCATAACGAAACCGACGAGCCGAGCTTCACGCAGCCGCTTCTGTACCAGGCGATCGAGCATCACCGTTCGATTCGCGATCGCTTCCTCGACAATTTGGTCGAACTGGGGCAGTTTGAAGTTCAAGAGGCTGACGAGATGCTCACCCAGCATCACGAGTTTTTGCAGGCCGAATACGAGATCGGCAAAGACTTGGCCCAGGCCGACCGTCGACCGCAAAACGTGTGGGAAGGTTATTTCGGCGGACCGCAACCCGCCCCCGGCGAAGATGATCCGAATACGGGCGTGCCGGTCGAAAAGCTCTCGAAGATGTTGGTCAAGTTGACCGAGATCCCCAAGGGCTTCCATCTGCATCGCAAGTTGACCCGCCAAATGGAATCGCGTCGCGCGATGAGCGACGGCAAACGGTCGCTCGATTGGGCCTCGGCCGAAGCGTTGGCGTTCGCCAGTTTGTCGATGGCCGGGCATCGAGTTCGTTTGTCGGGGCAAGACGCCCAACGCGGCACTTTCAGCCAGCGGCATGGGGTGTTGCATGACGTCGTAACCGGCAAGACGCACAACATCTTCTCGAAATTGTCCGGCGATCAGGCGCCGGTCGAACTGGTCAACAGTCCGCTCAGCGAAGCCGGCGTGCTCGGGTTCGACTACGGCTACAGCCTAGATTACCCCGAAGCGCTGGTCGCTTGGGAAGCTCAATTCGGCGATTTCGGCAACTGCGCCCAAGTCATCATCGACGAGTTCATCTCGGGCGCTGAAGACAAATGGAACCGTCTCAGCGGCATTGTGATGCTGCTGCCGCACGGCTACGAAGGGCAGGGGCCGGAGCATTCCAGCGGTCGTCTGGAACGCTTTTTGGCGATCGGCGCCGAAGACAACATTCAGGTCGCCTATCCTTCGACTCCGGCGCAATACTTCCATCTGCTTCGCCGGCAGACGTTGCGTCGTTGGCGCAAGCCGCTGGTGATCTTTACGCCGAAAAGCTTGCTGCGTCATCCCTCCGCCGTCTCGACCCTGGAAGAATTGGCCGAAGGCGAATTTCAACCGATTTTGCCAGACTTGACCTGCGATCCGAAACAGGTTCGCCGCGTCTTATTGTGCACCGGCAAGTTGTATTACGAGTTAGACGCCTATCGTCACGAGCATCAACTCGACGACGTCGCGATTTTGCGGATCGAAATGCTGCATCCGCTGCGCACGCCGAAGTTCGTCGAAGCGTTGAAAGAATACTCGAACGAATGCCGAGTGACCTGGGTTCAAGAAGAGCCGATCAACATGGGCGCCTGGCCCCACTGGGCGACTCGTTTTGACGGGCATCGTATCGGCGATCACGAAGTCACGGTGGTGGGACGGCCCCGCTCGGCAAGTCCCGCGACCGGATCAAAAAGCGCCCACCTTTGGGAACAGGCGGATCTACTCGAGCGAGCTTTCGCTGAATAACCGCATCAAATAATCACCTTCCACACCTTTTAGTCAAAATAGACAATTAGCAAACCAATGAGCATTGAACTCAAAGTGCCCGATCCGGGCGAGTCGATCCAAGAGGTTCAAATCGGCCGCTGGCTGAAAAAAGAAGGAGACGAAGTCGCGGTTGACGAGTTCCTGGTCGAACTTGAAACCGACAAAGCTTCGATGGAGATGCCTGCTCCCAGCAACGGCGTGTTGCGCGAAATTCTCAAACGCGAAGGCGATTTGGTCACCGTCGGCGAAGTGATCGGCGTATTAGACGACGGCGCGAGCGGTTCTGCCGCGCCGGCGGCTGAGACCGCCAAGCCGGCGCCCAAAGCCGAAACGCCCGCTCCCGCACCTCCCGCTAGCTCGGGCCGCGGCAAAGCGTCGCGTCCGACGATCATCAATTCGTCGTCAAGCTCGCCCAAATCTTCGCCCAGCAGCAACGGCGAGTCGGACGCGCCGAAACCGGCCCGTACGCAGCCAGAAGAGCCGAAAAAATCGGCCCCCGCGCCTGCTCCGGTCGCCAGCCAAGCGGTCGCTCCGCGCACCGATTCGAATCTTCCGACGCAAGCGGGCGAAAAAGTCGTTCCGATGCCGCTGATTCGTCGCCGGATCGCCGAAACGCTCAAAGGCGCCCAGCAAAACGCCGCGTTGCTGACCACCGTCAACCAGGTCGACATGACCAACGTGATGGCGCTGCGCAAGAAGTACGGCGAATGGTTCCTCAACCAGTGGGGCGTCAAGCTCGGTTTCATGTCGTTCTTCGTCAAAGCGACGATCGACGCGCTCAAGCAACAACCGGCGCTCAACGCCGAGATCCGCGACGGCGACAAAATCGTTTATCGCGATTTCTATCACGTCGGCGTCGCGATCGGCAGTAAAAAAGGCTTGGTCGTGCCGGTGCTGCGCAACGCCGAACGGATGCGTTTCGCCGAGATCGAACTGGCGATCGCCGACTTCGCCGCTCGGGCGAACGAAAACCGGTTGAGCGCGGCCGAACTGTCCGGCGGCACGTTCACCATCAGCAACGGCGGCGTCTACGGTTCGCTGCTTTCGACTCCGATCGTCAATCCGCCGCAAAGCGGCGTGTTGGGGATGCACACCATCGAAGAACGCCCCGTCGCGCTCAACGGCGAGGTCGTCATTCGCCCGATGATGTACCTGGCCCTCACCTACGATCACTGCATGGTCGACGGACGCGAAGCGGTTCTGTTCCTCAAACGGATCGTCGACGCGATCGAAGAGCCGGCCCGCATGTTGCTCGAAGCGTAAGCCGAGCGAGCTTATTGCGACTTGATTCTCTGACGGCGGCGACTCGTTGAGTCGCCGCCGTTTTTCTTGCGCTCGGTAGGCTAAAGACGGTTTCGTGTCCGAGCTTTTCTGATTGGACGAAATGCAAGAAGATCGGAGCACGTTCTATGAAAACGGCTCTCGATTCTCAACCGCCGAGCGGCGGCACGTGTTTCGCCATTGGGCGATTGGTTACAGTAGAAGGTCTCCCCGTTTTTCCTGGTTAACTCGATTTGCGTTTCGCGGTTGAGTTGATCTGTGACGATACGCCGCCGGAGCCGCCGCAATGAGCATCCCTGTCTCTCAGTCTTATCAAAGTTCGCTGCAACATTATGGCGAAGTGCGTCGCCGTTCCGAAACCATTTGCGAGCCGCTCGAAGTCGAAGACTACGTCGTCCAATCGATGGAAGACGCCAGCCCGATCAAATGGCATCTTGCCCATACGACTTGGTTTTTTGAAACGTTCGTGTTGCAACCGTCGACGCCTCAATACGTTTCGCCCTGGCCGCAATTTCAGTTTCTATTCAATTCGTATTACAACGCGGTCGGCAAGCCCTTTCCGCGCTCGCAGCGCGGGCTGCTTTCGCGTCCTACCGTTTCCGAGGTGATGCGATATCGTCGTTACGTCGACGAGCGAATTGCGCAACTGACGACAGCCGACGAGCCGGAGATCCGCCGAGTCATCGAACTTGGCGTTCAGCACGAGCAACAACATCAAGAGTTGATGCTGACCGATCTCAAACATGCGTTGGCGGGCAATCCGCTTTCGCCTGCCTATGTCGAACAAGACGAACTTGCCGAAACGGCGACGAGCGAGTTGAACTGGATCGAACAACCCGGAGGCGTCGTCGAGATCGGCTATGCCGGAGAGGGATTCTGTTACGACAACGAACAGCCGCGACATCAGGTACTGCTTCAGCCTTACGCGTTGGCGTCGCGGCTGGTAACCAACGGCGAGTATCGCGAATTTATCGAGGCAGGCGGTTATCAAGATCCGCAGTGGTGGCTCTCAGACGGATGGAACTTCTTGCAGAGCGAAAAGATCGACGCTCCCCTTTATTGGCGAAAAAAGGGCGATCTCTGGCGGCATCAAACGCTGGGCGGCGAACAGCCGATCGCCTCCGCTCAGCCGGTGCATCACGTCAGCTATTACGAGGCGGACGCGTTCGCCCGTTGGGCGGGCTTGCGGTTGCCGACCGAGCACGAGTGGGAAGCGGCGGCGCTAGATCAGTCGTCCGCCCAATTGCCGGAAGGCGTTTTTCTCGAACGCGAAGAGTTTCGCCCGTTGCCGGCGAAAGCCGAAAGCGAGGCCGGCTTGCGACAAATGTTCGGCGACGTTTGGGAGTGGACGGCGAGCCCTTACGCAGCTTATCCTCGCTATCAACCGACGCCTGGCGCGTTGGGCGAATATAACGGCAAGTTCATGTGCAATCAGTTCGTGCTGCGCGGCGGCTCGTGCGTTACGCCGCAGTCTCATATTCGGGCCGCCTATCGCAACTTTTTCGCCCCGGCGAAGCGTTGGCAATTCAGCGGCATTCGCCTGGCGAAGTCGATTTAGAGCGTCGCTTGGCGATCAGCGACCGAGCGAAACAGCAGCACGGCGAAATAGCGGCGGCGGTCGGTCCAATGTTGCGTCAGTTCCAGGCCGGCCGCTTCGGCCAAATCGGCGAACTGCTCGATCGAGTACTTGTGAGAATACTCGGTCAAGATGCGTTCGCCTTCCTCAAAATCAAAGCTTCGCTCGCCCACTTCGACCGTTTGCGGCGCGAGACTCTCTAGATAAAGTTCGATGCGGCTTTCGTCGGCGTTGAACAAGGCGACGTGTCGAAATTGCGAGAGATCAAAATTGCCGTCCAACTCTCGGTTGATGCGTCGCAACAAATTGAGATTGAACTCGGCCGTGACCCCAGACCGATCGTCGTAGGCGTTCAGCAAGACGTCGGTCGGTTTGATCAGATCGACGCCGATCAGCAATTGTCCTTGGGGGCCGCAAGCGGCGGCGATTTCGGTCAGCAGATGGATCGCTGCCGAAGGCGTAAAGTTGCCGATCGTCGAACCGGGAAAATAAACCGCAACCCGCCCCGGCGGCATTTGCGGCGGCAAGGCGATCTGTTGCGTAAAGTCGGCCGCGACCGGTTCGACTCGCAAGCGGGGATAATCGCGTCGTAAGTCTTCCGCCGTTTGCCGCAGATGTTCGTCGCTGATATCGACCGGGGCGTAGACCGCCAGACGATCGAGCTGGTCGAGCAGCAGCCTTGTTTTGACGCTGCTGCCGCTTCCCAGTTCCAGCAAGGTCGTCGACCTCGAAAGGGCTTGCGCCATCTCGGAGGCGAACGCTTCCATGATTTCTAACTCGGTCCGCGTGACGTAGTAAGCGTCGAGTTGGCAAATTTGGTCGAACAGCCGCGAGCCGCGCCGATCATACAGATATTTGCAGGAAAGTCGCTTGGGGTCGGCGGAGAGCCCTGCGAGCACGTCGCGTAAAAATCGAGTCGGATAAACTTCGGAGAGCGGGGCGATCTTATCCATCGAAGCGGTCATTCCTTTTAGGATCGAAAGAAGTTTTCCCGACTTACTGCATTTCGCGTGCCGCCTTGTCCAAGCGATTCGACAAGCCGAACGACTACTTTTTTTGGATGCAAATTTTGAACGTGCGTATCGGCGCAAACCTGAAAATTATGGAAAAAACGGGATCGACTCGCCGACGAAGCCCCTGCATGCCGCCGCTGCATGGTGGAAGCGAAAATCTCTTCGATTTCGAAAAACGTGCGTAAATCCGTATAGGGAAAGCTCTTCTGCATTAATCTGATTGATCGGTGCGTAAAATTAGTTTAAGCTGCAAGCTGGAAATTTTTCCTCTCCTGCCCAAAATTACTCACCTCTTGCACCTAAACTCTTTACGATCCGGAGGATACTCGCCTCATGTCACAAGAGTCGAATCAACAATCAGCCGAACCGAACGGCGATCCGACCAAATCGTCTCGGCGCAATTTTATTAAGACCGGTTCCTCGTTGCTTATCGCGGGCGGCGCCATGTCGGGCTCGTTGAGCATCGCCCAAGCGGCGCATGCGTTCGGCAGCGACGTGATCAAAATCGGTTTGGTCGGTTGCGGCGGTCGCGGCACTGGCGCGGCGACGCAAGCGATGAACACCGAAGGTCCGACCAAGTTGATCGCAATGGGCGACGCTTTCGGCAATCGTCTGCAATCTTGTTTGCGGGGCGTCACTTCGCGCCATGCCGATAAGGTCGACGTTCCTCAAGAGCGTCAGTTCGTCGGTTTCGACGCTTACAAGAAGGTGCTGGAGCAAGACATTGATCTTGTGATTTTGGCGACTCCGCCAGGCTTTCGCCCGCTTCACTTCGAATCGGCCGTCAACGCCGGTAAGCATGTCTTTATGGAAAAGCCGGTCGCGACCGACGCGCCGGGCGTCCGCCGCGTATTGGCCGCCAACGAAGTCGCCAAGCAAAAGAATCTGGCGGTCGCCGTCGGTTTGCAGCGTCATCATGAGCCTCGTTATATCGAGACGATCAAGCGTTTGCATGACGGCGCCATCGGCGACGTCATTTTCGCCCGCGCCTATTGGAACAGCAACGGCGTTTGGATGAACACCCGCGATGCGAAGCAGACCGAGCTCGAATACCAGATGCGCAACTGGTATTACTTCAACTGGCTTTGCGGCGATCATATCGTCGAGCAGCACATCCACAACTTGGACGTGATCAACTGGTTGATGCAAGGTTATCCGACCATGGCCGAAGGCATGGGCGGCCGCGAAGTTCGCGTCGGCAAAGATAGCGGTCAGATCTTCGATCACCACATGATCGAGTTCACCTATGGCGAAGGGACCAAAATGATGAGCTGCTGTCGCCATATTCCGAAGACGTGGGGCAGCGTTTCGGAGCATGCGCACGGCACCAAGGGTTACGCCGACATTAGCGGCGCCAAAATCTT
>JBITAD010000472.1:0-10200 GCA_044439945.1 Blastopirellula sp. JB062 | reverse complement strand
ATCCGGGTCGCTGTTCAAACTGCGAAAATAGGGGGCAAGCGGGCCTTTGGCGTTTCGTAGGAAACCAGCCGACGAAAAATCGCCCGATTTGATCTTTTTTGACCCTTCCATAAAGAAGTGCCAACCGATCACCAATCGAAGTGCGACGATAATCACAATCGTCAGCATGCCAATTTGGGTCTTTGACGTAGTTATTGCTCGAACTCCCCTATGAGGCGATCTAGGCGGGATAGGCACAGTAGCAGGCAGGTCGCAATCGTCGACGCCGCCCCGTTAAGAGACGTGGTCACAGGCTGACGGCGAGGATGCGGAACGATGCGATAGCTACTTATTATGAACAAAAACGGGCTGTTCGCCAAGAACAGGCCTCTTTTTGCGATCATTTCCGGCGAAATAAACCGCAGTTGCAGCCTACCTTGACCAGTCGCCGAAAACTCCCTTCTTTCTCGCATTCGCGCCCGATCTGAGGTGGGCGAGATCTTCGGCCGACAGACGTCAAGCCATTTTTTTCTCTTTTTTACCTATCACAAGACACCTGCCAGAATTACGTCGAAACGAGATCGGGCTCGATCACCTTCATCTCGCGCCAATTGCCGAGCAAAAAGCGAACGAGGTTGGTCGCTCCCATCACAAAGCCCCAGATCGTCAACACAAACCAACAAGCGTAAATTCCGCCTCCTGCGAACAACACCGCGCCGCCCACGCCGATCGGAACCAGCGCGATCACGCAACTTGCGATCATTACGAACTTTACGTCGCCTGCTCCCTTCAACGCACTGACAAACACCACGTTGATCGCGTCTAAGAAACAGAAAAACGCTACAAATCTCAACAGCACGGTCGTCGTCGCCAACACTCCTTCGGCCTCTTGAATCGCCTCGGGATCGGTCGCTTGGTGAAACGTCAAAAACAGTTCCGGCAAGGACCAGTAGGCGATCGCCATGGCGCCGCTATAAACGCCTGCGATGATAAAGCCCGACCATGTCGCATTGCTGGCGAAATTCGGTTGTCCAGCGCCAATCTCACGTCCCACTAGCGTCGTAATGGCTATTCCGATGCCGATCAGCGGCACGAAAGCGAAACCGTTGATCGAAAAGGCCAGATTGGTCGCGGTCATCGCTTCGGCGCCTAATCGCCCCATCAGCAACAAAAAGATGGTCAACGCCGACACTTCCAACGCCAATTGGGCGCCGCTGGCCGAACCGTATCGAAGCAAACGCTGCAAAACTGGCCAGTCCCACAGCCGAGCCTCGCCAAAACCGAAACTGCGCCAATTCGCCGGAATCATGATCAAGCCGCCATACAACGCGACCTTGTACCATTGACTAATCACCGTCGCCCAGGCGGCGCCTGCGATTCCGTCCGGCACGAACGAGACGTATCCGAAGATAAAAAAATAGTCGAGCACCAAATTGACGAAGCAAGAACTGCTGTCGACCGCCATTACCACCCCGTTACGCTGCCGTCCCGAGAAAAAAGCGGACAACCCATTGGCGACGACCGAAGCGCCCCCGCCGTAAGCCAACACCCAAAAATAGATCGATTCCAGACGTGCGATCTCCGGCTCTAGGGTCGTCGCGGCAAAGACGTAATTCGCCGGAATCGCCGCCAAAAAGAAGAGAGGCGCAATCAGACAACCCCAAACCGCACCTTGAACCACGATCGGCCCAATCCGATTCGGCTGCTCAGCGCCATTGTATTGCGATACGAAGGTATTAACATACGACGCCACGCCGATCGGAAAACAGAGAAGCGAGAAATGCAACATGCCGGCAGGCAACGACGCCGCCATCGCTTCTTTCGAATGCCAAAACAAAAACATGCGATCGACAAAGTTGGTCAAAGACCAAGATGCGGTCGAAATGACCAACGGCAAGGCGACGATCAAGACTTCGCGCAAACCGCATCGACGACTCCACCACGAGGCGTTTTCGGAAAGCAATTGGGGTGATGCGTCCATGGGGGGCAACCTGAGAGGCGTTGGTCGGATTCAGTTCCCCATAGACAAGCGACTCGTCCGTAGGTTCGCGATTGCGGCTTATTATATCTCGATCTGTTCAAACCGGTCTCACGCCAGTCGGGCGGCCCGGTGTAGGATAGAAAAATAACGATCAAGTCTCTAAAAATTTTGTCGCCATGAATATTGTTCTCTGCTACCAGACCGTCCCCGCTCATGTCGAACAGATTCGCGCCGCCGTGCCAGACTGGAACGTGATCGACGCAGGCCAGGAAGGTATCGCCCAAGCGCTGCTCGAAGCCGATATTTATTGCGGGCACGCCAAAGTGCCGGTCCCGTGGGAAGAAACGGTCGCCCAAGGTCGCTTGAAGTGGATCCAATCTTCCGCCGCCGGGATGGACCATTGCCTGTCGCCGCCGGTGATTGCGTCCGAGATTCCGGTCACCAGCGCCTCAGGCTTATTCGCCAATCAAGTCGCCGAGCAAACGCTGGCGTTGCTGCTGGGGGTCGTCCGTTCGTTGCCCACCTTTTTTCGAGCGCAGCAGCAAAAAGAATATGTCCGCCGCCCCACCGACGATTTGCATGGCAAAACCGTCGGAATCGTCGGATTAGGCGGAAACGGACGACGCCTGGCCGAAATCTTGGCCATGTTTCAAGTTCGCATCATCGCCACCGATTATTGTCCTTACGACAAACCGCCATGCGTCGATCAGCTGTGGCCGGCCGACCGATTATCCGATTTACTTGCGCAGTCCGACGTCGTAATCCTCGCATTGCCGCTAAACGAACAAACCCGTTTCATAATCGACGCCGATCAATTTGCAGCGATGAAATCGGGCGCTATCTTTATAAATGTGGCGCGCGGGCAAGTCGTTCGCGAGTCGGCGCTGATCAACGCATTGGCGTCAGGACATTTGTCGGCCGCCGGGGTCGACGTCGCCGAGACCGAACCTTTGCCCCCCGAGAGCCCTCTTTGGGATTTCAAGAACGTCATTATTACGCCGCACGTCGGCGCTCAAGGAAAAACGCGAAACGACGACGTCACCGACATGTTTTGCGAGAATTTACGTCGTTTTCGAGCAAATCAGCCGTTGCTCAACCTTGTCGACAAGCGTCTCGGATTTCCCCTTCGCCAAGCGCCTGATTCAATCGTTTCGGCGCCCCCCGCTGACGGCTGACATTTTTTTTCGGCCGACTCCGATTCGCCTAGACGCTTTCCCATCATGCTTTTTAAGATGACCCGGTTCGAGCAATGGTAGACTCCGAATTCCATTCCGGTGAAGACAAGGCGCAGCCAATGCTCACCACGACTCGCCATGACCTTCATCCCACGCTGACGTTCAGCGAAGGGCAAACCTCGAAATGCCCTGAGGATCTGCTCCGGCGATACGACGAACTGGTTCACGCCAAACGTTCGAGCTGGACCGAGCATTACAAACTGCGACGACTGCTCGGCTGCGGCGGTCAGGGCATGGTCTTTTTGACCGAACGTCGCGGCGCCGACGATTTTACGATTCCATTGGCGGTCAAAGTCTTTTCGCCCGAGCGTTACGAAGGAATCCATACCTACGAAATTGCGATGTCGCGGATCGCGAAAATCGCCTCGCGCGTCGCCCAGATTCAACAGCACAACCTGCTCGAGGTGCACAACTTTCTCGATCGTCGCCGCATTCGGGTCATGGTGATGGAATGGGTCGACGGCTACGACCTGCAAGAGCTGCTGACCCCAGGCATGGTCGAACGAATCCGAGATCGGGTCACGCAAAAACGTTGGGATTACGTCAATCAGGTCATCGTCACCAAAGGACCGCAACAGCCCCGCTTTAAGCCGGGCGTCGCCGTCGCCATCGTACGCGACTGTTTAGCGGCGTTAGCCGCGCTGCATCGCGAGGGGATCGTCCACGGCGACGTCAAACCGTCGAACCTGATGCTCAAGCGTACCGGCACCGCCAAACTGATCGATATCGGTTCGGCGTTTCCGATCGATTCTCCGCCGAAAGAGCGTACTTGCACCCCGTCTTACGCGGCGCCGGAAGTGCTTGAAGGGAACGAAGCTTCTCCCCGCAGCGACCTGGCCAGTCTCGGCTACGTCTTGATCGAGATGCTCGCCGGTCGTTCGCTCTTTAGCGGCATCAACAATTATCGCGATCTGCTCGAATCGAAGAGGTTTCTCGCCCAACGACTAACCGATATTTTGCCGACCGAAGTCACCTGCAACGAACTGCTGATGAGTTTCTGCCGGGGGCTGATCGCCCCCGATCCGATGCGCCGCTTTCCGACCGCCGAAGACGCCGAGCTTCGCAAAGGGGGCGCTGCGGCGTTCCATCGACAACTGGTCAAAGGCGACCTGGCGAGCGAATACGACAACGAGATTCGCTTGTGGGTCGAAGAGCTCCGCGATCTTGACGAAGAACTGGGCGAAACCGAGTCGGAATAAAGCCGCCGACCAACGCCCGCTTATCGCATGCCCCCATGCCAATGTTCAGCGCCGCAGTGCGCTAAGCGGGCTCGATCTCGACCCGGGTGCGTCGTTCGTAACTTTCGTCCGCCGCCCGCATCACGCGCAACGCGCAATCGACGTCGTCCAGACAGCTCGTGTTTCTTAGCAAGCTGGTGACGCTGCGATGAAACAAGCTCAGCATCTGCTCGCCGACGGGGCGTTCGTGATCGAGCG
This sequence comes from Blastopirellula sp. JB062, assembly GCA_044439945.1. Taxonomy (GTDB): domain Bacteria; phylum Planctomycetota; class Planctomycetia; order Pirellulales; family Pirellulaceae; genus Blastopirellula. The sequence continues at coordinate 5,569 of JBITAD010000472.1, read as the reverse complement.
CTTCCATATGCCGCCCCGCTTCGTCAAACCAAATCAGCGTGGAAGGCAAATCGACGAAAGCGACGCCGTTGGCGCAACAAACTTGCAGCGCCGCCGGCGGGCGAAACGAGGAGGCTTCCGGCCAGCGATGTTGCAGATAACTGCCGGCGCTGATCTGGGCGATAACCGGCGAACCGCCCCCTTGCGAAGCGAACTCGACGCTCATCATTTCGTAATCAAGTTGGCCGTCGTCATCTTTACGATGCTGAACCCCAAAGACGGTTTGCGGTTCGTCGCCGACGACGTAACGACACCAATCGACCAGTTCGGCCACATGCCGCTTGACGGGGCGTTGGCCAAAACGATCGGCCGAGCCGTTTTCGGGCTTGCGGATCCGCTCGTGACAAAAGATTAATTGCGGCGGTCCCAACCGGGTGGCGATCAACTCCTTCAGGCGAATCGTCGCCGGCGAGTGACGCCGCGGAAACTCAGCCATAAACGCGATGCCGGAGCGATCGACCGATTCGCGCAAATTCGCCGACGCGGCGCCGGCGATCTCTAAGATCGACGTGCAATAAAAGGCTTTGCCCTCTTCGCAAGCGGCGATCAGCGGCTCGACCCCGTGCCACTGCGGGCCAAGCATCAAAACGGCTTCGATCTCGGGCGCAGCGACCAGCTTACGAAATCCGTTGACCGATTTCGCCCCAATTTGTCGCGCTGCGTTTTCGGCACGCAACGAGACCTCGTCGCAGATCGATTCGACATGAAATCGATCGCCCAGCGCCAAAAGAGCGGGTCGGTGGCGAGAATCCCATTCCGCCCCCAGCCCGACAACACCTACTCGCAGACGCATGAATCGGCCGTTTAGAATAAAACTAAAATGTTCCGCTGCTTAAAGATAGCGTTTTCACGCGGTCAGGCAATGGTTCGCCGTGCGAAGCGGCCCAGAAGTGGGGATGCGGAAATTACACGATATTTTCGAATTAGTCTAAAGAGGAAGTCCTTGCAGGTTGTAGCGACTCGGTTAAACTGTGGCGTTAATCGTGACTTTGGAAGACCCAAACCCCTGTCGCAGGAGCGCAGCACGGTTTCCCTACCTTTGGGCAAGTAAAAGACGGACATCGCTGGATGTGGTTCTGAAGGATCGCTTCTGTTTCGAGTCGCGCTCGTTATTCGTCTCGTCTTTTTGCACACCGCCGATAACAGCCCGTTATCGCTGCGCGACGTTGACCTCCCAACAAAGGACTCACCTATGCATGGCGTTTTGCTCGCCGTTGTTCTTCAAGCTGCCATGGCCGGCGGCGCACATGATTATCCCGCCGCTTTTCGCGCGGCCGACGAAACCGGCAAACCGTTGCTGATCTTGGTCGGAACCGACTGGTGCCCCGGCTGCGTGACGATGAAACGATCGGTCATGCCGTCGCTGCTCCGCAAAGGGAAATTGAAAGGGGTCGCCTACGCCGAAGTTGACGCCGACGCTCAATCCGACCTGGCCGGTCAATTGATGCAGGGGGGATCGATTCCGCAAGTGATTCTTTATCGCAAGACCAGCACCGGATGGCGACGTTCGCTCTTGGTCGGCGCCCAGTCCGAATCGACCATCGAAACTTTGGTCGACCGCGCGATCGAAATGCAGGCTTCGCAACAAAACGGCGCCGCCGAGCAAGCCGTCTCTACCGCGTCGCACACGACCGACTAAGCGACTACGCGTCGCTGGCGCAATATGCGCGTTTCCGTTATTACTGCGGCTTTGAATGAAGAACTCAACGTTCAAGCCGCGATCCGTTCGGCGATCGAGGCCGGCGCGGACGAAGTCGTCGTCGTCGACGGCGGCAGTTCGGATGCCACGGCAGACGTTGCGGCACAGACAGGCGCAAACGTGATCCGCACCGCTGCGGGTCGCGCGAAACAACAAAATGCAGGCGTCGACGCTACCAGCGGCGACGTCTTGCTTTTTTTACACGCCGACTGCACTCTTGGCAAAGATGCGATCCGGCAGATTCGCGACCGCGGCGCAAGCTTTTTCTTTGGGGCGTTTCGGCAAAAAATAGACGACCCCGCTACGGTCTATCGACTCGTTGAGCGCGGCAACAATTGGCGAATTCGCTGGCTCGGGCTACCGTACGGAGATCAAGCGATCGCCGTGCGTCGCTCGCTGCTGGAACAAGCTGGCAAGTTTGCCGACGTTCCGTTTCTCGAAGATTATTTGCTTTCGCAAACGCTCAGGCGACGGCATTGGCCGCAATTGCTGCCGGGCCCGGTCTACGCGTCGTCGCGACGTTGGCGCAAGCAAGGAGTCGTTCGTCAAACGCTATTAAACTGGCGATTGCTGGCCGCGTATCATCGCGGCGTACCAATCGCCGAATTGGCGACTCGATACCGACGGCACGATCAGCCGAAGCCGTAGAGCCGGTTTCGAAACCGACTTTGCGCCGAGATTTTCCGGTTTTGGCGAACTGCCAAGAGGTCGAAGCAGGCATGCGAAAATCTGGAAATCAAAGCCGAAACGAGACATTGTCCCCCCCGGCTCTAGCGAACGCACTTGTCGGTCGGCGAATTACAATCGCAAAAACGACATGCTGACGCTCATCAAGCGATCTTCGAGCATGACCGCTTCGGGATCTTCATGTTCAAACGTAGCGCTGACGAATTCGAGCCCGCGTGCGAACGCCATCTGATACCCTTCGCCGACGATCACCGACGGGACGGTAATCCCTTGAAACGCCCAAGCGGTGCGAGCCAGTTTCGATTTGATGCCGCCGCAAATAATGTTGGTCAGTTCGCCGGCGCCGTCGACCACTTGCGACGTCAGTTTGCCGAATTGATCTTGCAACAGTCCTTCGACCGCTCGAATGACCAATCGCTCCGACATGTTGACGGTGATGAACCCCGAGACCTTTCCATGCACGCCGATGATGCCGGTGACCAATCCATTTTCGCCCATCGGCACGCCGGCGACCCCGACGCATCGCGCCGTCATGTCGCACATGGTCAACGCTCCCCGAACCGATTCGACGACGGCTTGCGTCAAGACGGGATCGGTACAAGTAAAGCCAGCCGAGTCAGTCGCTGCTACTGTCGCCATGATAGGTGGTCGCTACGATACGATGCCGCGTTGTCTATGGGTGACGACCGACTGCGGTCGCTCAAGTCCAAAAAAGTATTCGCCAGTTTTTTCGGCATCAAGAAAAAATAAACCGCAAACGCCCTGATTTTAGAAGCGTCGCACCTGCCGTAACGGTTAAAAACGGAGCGACCGACAGAACCGGCAAGCGGCTTGTTCCGCCGCCTACCGCTGCGTCATCGTATCAGGACGCAGATGGTAGCGGCGAATTTTGCGATCGAGCGTCGAGCGTTCGATTCCCAAGATGCTTGCCGTCCGAGATTTGTTCCATCCGGTCGACTCAAGCGTTAGGGCGATATGACGACGCTCCACTTCGGCCAACGAAGCCGGCTCGTACTCGTCAGACAACGAGATGTTGTCGGCCGTGTCGCCCGAGGTGGCGAGGTTTGATAACGCCAAATCGTCGACGTCGATCCGCTCGCCTTGGGCGAGCACCACGGCCCGTTCAATCACATTTTTCAATTCGCGCACGTTGCCGGGCCAACGATATTTTTTCATATGCTCGTAAGCGGCTTGCGTAAAGCCGAGCAACTTGCGCCCCGTTTCGGCGTTGTATTTTTCTAAGAAGTGACTCGCTAACTCGACGATATCTTCCGGTCGTTTGCGCAACGGCGGCGCGATAATCTCGACGACGCGCAGACGGAAATAAAGGTCGCGCCGAAAGCGTCCGCGTTCGACCTCTTTTTCTAAATCGCGGTTGGTCGCGGCGATCACGCGCACGTCGACCTGCACCGGTTCGCTGCCGCCGACCCGTTCAAACGGATGCCCTTCAAGCACGCGCAAAAACTTCGCTTGAATCGCTTCGCTCATCTCGCCGATTTCGTCGAGCATCAGCGTGCCGTTATGGGCCGCTTCAAATTTGCCCATCTTGCGATCGGTCGCCCCGGTAAACGCGCCGCGTTCGTGCCCAAACAACTCGCTTTCTAGCAGCGACTCGGAAAGCGCAGCGCAGTTTAAGCAAACGAACGGCCCTTTTTTGCGCGGACTGGCGAAATGGACCGCCCGGGCGACCAGCTCTTTTCCGACACCGCTTTCGCCGCAGATCAGCACCGTCGCGCGGCTGGGCGAAGCCCGGGCAATTTGCTGCTGAAGCGACATAATCAACGGGCTACGGCCGACAATTTGGCTTTCGGCGCCCAGCTTCTTCCGCAACTCGTCGATCTCGACCTGCGTTTGCGAGATCGTTTCGGTCAGTTCCAACTGCCGCCCGAGGTTTTTGAGCGCCAGCGCTACATTGTCGGCCACGGCCAACGCGAACTCCAGATCATCCGGATCAGGAATGCGTCCGGCGTCGGTCGAGTAAAGGTGGACCACGCCGATGGCTCGCCCATTCTGACGAATCGGAGCGCATAGTACGCTGGTCGCGTGGATGTCTCCCTTACTATCGCGAATGCCGAAACGGCTGTCGTCCATCACGTTGCGGGCCAACACCGCTTCCCCTTCGCGCAAGACGGTATTAGCCAAAAAGCGAGAGACGCGATGGTAGGGGGGGCCTTTGTCGGCGCGCGAGGCGATCAGCTCTAAGTCTTTTTCGGTCGCGATCCCTTTATGACTGCGCGGCAACAGCAACACGGCGCCAGCGTCGATGCTGGTACACTCAAACAGCCCCTCCAGCGCCAGATTGGCGACCGCCGTAATATCGGTCTGATTGGCGAGTTCAAACGCCAACTTGCATAACAAAGTGGCCGCCTTGCCGACCTTCGGAATCGTCGACGGATCGACGGCGGGGCTCGTTTCGGCTTTGAGAAACTTGGTTTCTCCGCGGCGATGCGTAATGGTCGTCGGTTCGGCGACGTCTAACACATGCTCTTCGTCGCCGACGGTCCGAAAAATGGAAGGGTCGGCTTGGGTGACGTCGCTAAACAGATGCGAGCTGCTGCCTGAGCCGTCGGGGAATGCGGTGTTTAAATCTTCGACAAACGCCAGTTGCATGCTCGCAATTCGAATGACTTGGCCGAAATCGAGCTGCCAATCCCCCCGAATGGCGTTCTCATCGACAACGGTCCCATTGCGAGAGTCCAGATCGCGTAAGATCCACTCGCCTTCGGAGAGAAAAATTTCGGCATGGTAGCGGCTGCAACGATCATCCTTGATAACGATTTGATTGGTGGGCGCACGCCCAATCGTGACCGTGTGCCCCGGCACGAGTCGAAAAACGTCGGTCCAATTCGAACCTTCTCGGATAATCAAAAAGGCGACCATTAGATTATTGATACGGCGTCCCTTGCTGTATTGACGTAAATCGCTATCACCATGTAAGTTACGACTCAAGCATCTGCTTAAGACGGCGTGAAAAGCGACCATTCATTAAATTATAGGAAACTTCGCTCTCCAAGGACGAGATGTGAATTTCTCGACGAAATGTTGAAATCCACAGACCTTGGGTAACTTAGCGGACGTTTTCTTGCAAATCACCCAGGTCGGAACTATCGTAAGTTTGTGTAGTTTCTTGCCTTGGCCCCCCAC
>JBITAD010000471.1:1280-10224 GCA_044439945.1 Blastopirellula sp. JB062 | reverse complement strand
AGAGCACATGTTGGCGTTGCCCAAATTGCGGTATCTCGATTTGCGGTACGACGACGTCAACGACGAAGGCATGGCGACCGTCGCCAAAATGCCGAATATGGAAGTCTTGCGGCTCGAAGGCGCCATCGTCGGCGACCCGGGGCTGGCGCACTTGACCGGCTTGAAGAAGTTGAAATTTCTGAACGTCCGCGGAACCGACGTGACCGACGCCGGCTTTGAGTCGATCTCGAATCTTACCAATCTCGAAACGCTCGAAACCAATGGTACCGCGCTGACTACCGAAGGGATGAAGCACTTGGCCCCGCTGATCAAGATGAAAAAGTTGGAGCTGATGCGGGCTCAAGTCAAAGACGACGGTTTCGTTCACTTGAAAGGGATGAAGCAGCTGGGCGATTTGATGCTGCGACAAACCCGGGTCGCGGGGCCGGGCATGGAGCATCTGATCGGCATCGACACGCTCAAGTCTCTCGACGTCAGCGAAACGCCGTTCGGCGACGAAGGGCTCGTGCATGTCGGTAAAATGAAGAACTTGGAGTCGCTTAACCTGTGGTTTACGAAGGTAACGCCTGAAGGTTTAGAGCACATCAAAGACTTGACCAACATGAAAAAGCTGGTCCTCGACTATCAGGGAATTACCGACGAATCGTTGGCGAATTTGACCGGCATGCAAAAGCTGGAAACGCTCTCATTGAAAGATAACGACATGATCACCAACGAGGCGGTTCAATACCTGAAGCAACTCAAAAGCTTGAAAAAGATCTCGATCACTTTCACGCAGATCGATAGCAGCGGGGTCGACGAACTGAAAAAAGCGATTCCCGGGCTCGAAGTCGAACTGTAAGCGACTTGGTTCGCTTCGCGCTTGATAAAACGTAAGCGAGTCTTCCCGCCGGGGGAGACTCGCTTTTTTCGTCGCCAGCGCAGAGCTTGTCGGCTAGGCGCCCAGACTGGCCGCCGGCAAAGGGCAGGCGATCGTATTCAAAAATCGCCCGCCGTTATCGTACCAGCCATGTTTGGTAAATCGGCACCAAGTCAGGTCCATTAAAAAGCTGGCGGCGTACCCGGTCGCGGTTTCCATCGTCACGATGACGCGGCGGTGCGGTATCGGTTGTTGATGATAAAAATCGAGCCCGCGCTCGGTCAACGTTTTTCCGACGACGACCACCGTTTGATCGATCAGCGGCAAGCCCTCGCGATTGACCGGCGTTAAATAGATAAGACTGGGATAGGGATATCGTTGATCGCGTCGTCGATCGGCGTAGGCCAGGCGTTTTCCTTTACTTTCGGCGCCGATAATCGACCTTACTTGCACGCGCACTTCGGCTTCATGCTCGTTCAAATTCACATTGAGCGGCGCTGAGTCGTACGTGATTGCCGTAAGGTCGGATGTCGACAGTTCCATGTTTTTTAGTCTCTACGCAATACTCGTGAGCCTTGGCGCAACCTGCCCGATTGTTTGCGCCGCGAATCACGAAAGATCGATGATCAGCAGATCGTTTGCGTCGCATTGCAAATGCGCGCAATTGCAGCGGTTCGCCTGAATCGTGGGGAAGAGTTAAGCATGTTTCGACGAGCGACGATAAGTTGGATAGGACGCCGCTTGGGTCGCTTTGCCGATAAGCCGCGAATGCGGCGGTTGGGTAGCGATTGGCGTAATGCAGCGCCTATAAGTCAATGAATAGGTTGAAATTTGACGATAAGCAAATTACGAATGCTAATATTTTTATGTCGCGGTAGGCGATCGTAACAATCGTTTTAACCGGACGGCGACGCGCCAATCTGCGTCGAATTCTCTTTCGGCGGTCGAAAGGACCTGCTTCGCTTGCTGAACGTCGCCGGATTCGACCAACGACTTGAGCCAGGCCTCGTACACTTCAAGACGCAATTGCCGCTCATAGCGAGGACTATCGAGCACCGCTTTCTCGAGCGCCTGAGAAAACGCGCCGGCGGCGATCGTCGAGCGTACTTTTAACACCCGAATATGGCGGCGATTGGCCAACAGCGGTTCGTAGTTCGGCGCCGTTTGGGCGACTTCGTCTAGCAGACGCTCGGCTTGATCAAATTGCGAATGCTGGGCTAGTTCGACGGCCCAATTGTTTTTGGCGGCCAACCAGTTTTGCTCGGCCGCTTTATCGCTGGGGTCTAACCGCAACGCTTGTCGCAACAGTTCGATGGCGGACGCGAATTGTCGCGTTTCGAGCCGGTCGACCGCACGGTTGTAATAGATTTTGGCGATCAACGCTTGGCGCGAAAGAGGCGCGGCGGCGGAACCTGCTTTGACCCCGGGGGCGCCGCGGCGCGTTTCGTCCGACAATTCGAACCATTGCGGATAGGTCGATTCGACGTCGATCGGCGGCGCGGCCGAAACTCGACACCAGACATGGCCTTCCATCTGTTGCGGAGTCACCGGCAAGCTGAACGCGTCGGCCAACGCGACGTACAAGATGGTGCCGCTCACGCAATTGTAGTCTCCGGCAAGCAACGCGGTGGAAACGGCCGACGACTTGGCCTCGAAACGGCCGGTCAAAATCTCGCGATGCAGCGCCTCGAACAGCCAAACGGCCCGATCTTCAAGAGGGAGTTCGAGCCATTGTTGCGGACGATCGTCGCCGATCTTATCGCGCAAGGTTTGAAAGCGATTGAGCGCCTCCGTCGTTTGCGAGTCGCTCGGCGCCTCTTCGGCGGCGACCGCCTGGGCGATCAAATCAAGGCCGAAGTACTTGGCCGGAGCTTGAGCGGCAAGCCCGCGATCGGTCGCTGCGGCCACGAAAAGTAGAATGCAAGCAAGCGTGCGCATGGCAAATGTCGAGGCGGGAGGAAGCGGGGGAAGGTCCTACCTCAACTATGCGATGCGAAAAGCGAACAAGTCGGCGGCGACGTCGCTTTTTCGCCACGTTTATCTTTACGCAATCGATACGATCGACGTATCGGTTGCGACCGGAACGTGCGGTCGCGCTACGGCAGCGTATGGCCCATCTTGTCCCGTTTGGTCGCTAAATACTTTTCGTTGTATTCGTTGACCTGCGAAACCATCGGCACCTGATCGACCACTTCCAGGTCAAACCCGCCGTAGATGAACGCATCGGTTTTCTTCGGATTGTTGGTCAACAGTCGAATCTGCCGCAGGCCGATATCTTTTAAGATTTGGATGCCGATGCCGTAATCGCGCATGTCCGCTTTAAAGCCGAGCGCATGGTTCGCTTCGACCGTATCAAGGCCATGATCTTGCAAACCGTAAGCGCGAATCTTTTGCGTCAAGCCGATGCCGCGACCCTCTTGCGGCAGATAGACGAGCGCGCCATGCCCTTCTTTACTGATGGTCTCAAGGGCAAGATGCAACTGGTCGCCGCAATCGCATCGCAGCGAGCTAATTAAATCCCCCGTAAAACAGCTAGAATGAAGCCGAACTAACGGCTGTTTTTGTTTCTCGGGTTCGCCAAAGATCAACGCGACCGGCTCTTGGGCCTCGTAAGCGACCGAGTAGATAATGATGTCGAATTTGCCGTATCTCGTCGGCAGTTCGGCTTCGGCGGCGCGCGAGACCAACTTTTCGTTCACCCGGCGATGCGCGATCAATTGTTCGATCGAGATGATTTCGAGCTGAAACTTTTCGGCCAACTCAATCAGTTGATCGCGGTCGGCCCGATCGCCCGCTTCGTCTAAAATTTCGCACAAGACGCCGGCAGGGCGAAGCCCGGCCATGCGGGCCAGATCGACCGAAGCCTCGGTATGGCCGGCGCGGCGGAGCACGCCTCCTTCTTTGGCTAGCAGCGGATACACGTGCCCGGGACGTACAAAGTCGTCGACCGTCGCGTTGGGATCGGCGAGCGACAAGATCGTATCGGCCCGTTCTTTGGCCGTGATGCCGGTTTTGCTGGTGTAATGATCGACCGGCGTGATAAACGAGGTTTGCAGAGGTGCGTTGTTCGTTTCGACGATCGGGTGCAGGTCGAGCCGCTGGCAAACGTCGGGCAAGATTGGCGCACAAAGCATGCCGCGGCCATGCGTGATCATGAAATTGACCATCGCAGGCGTAATTTTTTCAGCGGCGGCGACAAAATCTCCCTCATTTTCGCGGTCTTCCGCGTCGACGACGATCACAATTTCGCCTCGGCTGATCGCGTCGACCGCCGCTTGAACCGATGAAAAACGATGTGACACGCTGTTTACCTAAGTTTGAGTTTGTCGAAAGTGTCGTGTTTTCGGCGAACGCTTCATGCCGAAATATTCGATGCGGAGCCGGCATAACCGTTACGTCGTCGCTTGCCTGCGGTTAATAATAACGGAAGGCGAACTTTATCTGTGCATTATAGGCGAATCGCCTGAGTAGGGAGTCGATCAGAATGAACCGTTGGCAGATGGCTGTAATTTTGGGGCTGGCGATCCTTTTTTTCGGAAAAATCGCCCAAGCCGAACAGCCCATTCAAATTATCTCCGACGTCGTTTATGCGTCTCCTGGGGGGCATGATCTTAAGGTCGATTTGTATCTCCCTGCTGGCGAGGGGCCGTTCCCAGGCGTTTTGATGGTTCACGGCGGCGCGTGGCTCGCGGGCGATCGCAGCCGAATGGCGATTCATGCGTTGCAATTGGCGCGGCGGGGTTACGCGGTCGCTTCGATCGGCTATCGATTAGCGCCGGTCCACAAGTTTCCGGCGCCGCTCGAAGATTGCCGCACCGCGCTGGCTTGGCTCCGCAAGCATGCCGAGCAATATCGTATCGATCCGGGGCGAATCGCGGGGTACGGCTATTCGGCTGGCGCTCATTTGGTTTGTCTGACCGCAATGACCGCCGCTGATCCGGCGCAGGGGTTTTGCGCGGTGGTCGCCGGCGGAACTCCTTGCGATTTAACGGTCGAACCGCTGCAGAGTTTGCGGCTCGCCTATTTTTTGGGAGGCTCGCGCGCCGCGCTGCCCGAGGTTTATCGTCAGGCGTCTCCGGCGACGTTCGTCAGTTCGAAGACGCCGCCGATTTTCTTTTTTCATGGCAGCGCCGACACTTTGGTGCCGATGGCCGGCGTCAAGGCGATGTGCGCCGCGCTCGATCAGGCCGGCTGCGACGCGCGGCTGTTTGAATTGGAGAACGCCACCCACATCGGCTCGTTCATCAGTCCCCACGCACGGCAAGAAGCGGTAAAATTTCTGGACGAAGTGTTGCAGACGCCTGCGGCCGCTACTCCCTAAACGCCTGATCGCTTTATGACCCAAACTCCGCTGCTGCCGAGCGAAGAGTACATCGAACAAGCCTTTTTCTTCCAGTCGATGCAGGAAAAGATCGAAGACAACGCGCCGCTGCAAGAAATCTTGCAGTCGGTTCGCGAAGAGATCTTGGCCACCGCAAAACTGCCGATGGCGATCGACTTTTTGCTGGCCGAACTGCGGCACCTCGGCTTGTTCCATTCCGCGATGCGACGCCTGTCGCATTATTTCGCTCCCTTTCAAACTTTTTTAATCGCGGCCGCCGAAGACGAGCGGGGACGGTTTGATTTTCGAGTCGCGTTAGAAATTTTGAAGTTAGAAGCTGAATTTCGCGCGGCCGAAGCGACCCCGGCGGCGATGTTCATTTATCAATTTGAAGTCTTGTGTCGTCACCGGCTGAAATACGATCCCGGCTTGATCGCCATGGCGGGCGATCCGATCTATGACGAAAACTGGCGTTTATTTTTGCAGGCGCTGCGCCGCCGGATCGGCATGATTGATTTAGCCGATTTGATCTACGTTCGCAGCGACTATTACGTCGAACAGCAATCGCGGCGACGCAACGCGACGATGCCCAACGAACCGCCGATCTTTGGATCGCGCGAGGGACGCATCGCACTGGCGAATCGCAATAAAGATCCCTTATTGCTTTTTTCGGCGTTGCAGCGGCAGCTTAAGTACCCGTCGGTGCCGATCCCGAAAAAGCATGTCGAAACGGACGACTTGGTTCATGGTTTGGCCCAACGGATGAACGCGGTCGAACAACGGCTGAAATTGTTGGAAGAAGATCAAAAAGGGGGCTTCGATCTCTCCAAGTTTTACGCAAGTCCTGACGAGTACGGGAAGCCGCGCGGCGGCGAGTAGTCGATTAAAATCCGTTCATGCGACCCAATGCGAGCCGAATCTGCGGTTCTAGCGTACGATGGCTGTTGCTACACTAGAGGAAAAGCGTGCGGAACGGCTCGCGCGGCACAGTTTTTAGTTCGGGTCTTGCGCAGCTTTTCCCAGGCGTCGCCGCAGCCGCGGTAAGAATCGCCGGGCAGTCGCCGCCGCTTGATTGCGGTCGCACCATTGTCAGCAATAATCGGCAGGGCGGAATCCATGGCCGAGTTTCAGCTTCATTTAACCACCGAGCCGGTGACGCAATTGCATCCCGACGCTCCCTTGTTGGTGGATGAGTCCGAGACGCTGTCGTCGGTCATGCGACAAATGCGTCGCCAAAATGTCGGCGCCGTGTTGGTGACCCAAGCGAATCGTCTTACCGGCATCTTTACCGAGCGAGACGCCTTGCTCCGAATGGCGCGCCAGGCTGATTTGTCGGAGCCGATTTCGCAACACATGAAACGAAGCGTCATCTTGGCGAAACGGGGCGACAACGTCGCGACTGCGATCAAAAAAATGGCGGCCGGCGGCCACCGGCGTTTGCCGTTGGTCGACTCGAACGGCCATCCTGTCGGCATGCTAACCGCCGTCGGCATTTTGCATTTTCTCGTCGAGCATTTTCCCGAGGCAGTTTACAACTTGCCTCCTTCCGAACGTAATTCGGCCGAGCGCGAAGGAGCCTAACCAACTGCGAACGCGGGCTTTCTCTCCACAGATTCGTGGGACGTTTGCGATTCGCTTTTTTGCTTCTCGACACGCGGAACCGAATAATTCGTGAAGAGGATAACAACTTAGGAACAGCGGCAAGGCAAACCATGTCTACTGAATATGATAGCGAAACGGACCAGTCCAAAACGGTTTTAAAAATTGAAGAGGCGACCGTCCGGTTTTGCGGCGATTCCGGCGACGGCATGCAGCTTGCCGGAACTCAACTGACCAACACGTCGGCGCTTGCCGGCAACGACGTCGCCACCTTTCCTGACTTTCCCGCCGAAATTCGCGCGCCCCGCGGAACGCTGGCGGGCGTTTCCGGTTTTCAAGTCCATTTCGCCTCGACCGACATTTACACCCCCGGCGAATCGGTCGACGCGATGGTCGCGATGAACCCGGCCGCGCTCAAAACGAACATCGCCGATCTCAAGTCGGGCGGCGTCCTGATCGTCAACTCGGACGCGTTCGATAAAAAATCGCTCGCCCAGGCAGGCTACGCCGATAATCCGCTCGAGGACGACTCGCTGTCGACCTATCAGTTGTTTCAGGTGGCGATGACCGACCTCACCCGGCGTGCGGTCGACGGGTTGGATTTGAGCCAAAAAGAAGCGGATCGCTGTCGCAACTTTTTCGCCATGGGGTTGGCGTTTTGGCTGTACGGCAGATCGCTCGAACCGACGTTGCGTTTTATTGAGTCGAAGTTCAAAAAGCTGCCTGCCATCGCCGAGGCGAACCGCCGGGCGTTGACCGCCGGCCGAAACTACGGCGAAACGACCGACGCGTTCGTCAGCACTTACAGCGTCGACAAAGCGAAATTGCCCCCCGGCAAATATCGCAACATGACCGGCAACCAGGCGTTGGCGTGGGGGCTGATGACCGCCGCGCAGTTGAGCGAAAAAGAGCTGTTTCTCGGCTCTTATCCGATCACCCCGGCGAGCGATATTTTGCATGAGCTGAGTCGCTACAAAAACTTCGGCGTTCGCACGTTTCAAGCGGAAGACGAAATCGCCGCCGCATGCTCGGCGATTGGCGCCGCCTACTCGGGACATATGGCGCTGACCACCTCGAGCGGCCCCGGCATCGCGCTGAAAGGCGAAGCGATGGGGTTGGCCGTCATGCTGGAACTGCCGTTGTTGATCGTCAACGTGCAACGCGGCGGGCCAAGTACCGGCTTGCCGACCAAGACCGAACAAGCCGACCTGTTGCAAGTCATGTTCGGTCGCAACGGCGAGTGTCCGATGCCGGTGATCGCGTCGCGCAGCCCGGCCGATTGTTTTGAAACGGCGATCGAAGCGTGGCGCGTCGCCGCGCGATTTATGACGCCTGTCATGATTTTGAGCGACGGTTATATCGCCAACGGTTCCGAGCCGTGGCGCATCGTTAACTTTAGCGACTTGCAGCCGATCCCGATTACGCACCCCGAGGCGCCGACCGACGGCGAACCTTTTATGGCCTACGCTCGCGACGAGATGTTGGCGCGACCATGGGCGATTCCCGGGACGCCCGGCCTGATGCATCGAGTCGGCGGGCTCGAAAAAGCGGACGGCACCGGCAACGTCAGCTACGATCCGCTGAACCATCAGCACATGATCGATACCCGTGCGAAAAAAGTGGCCAACGTCGCGCAGGTGATCGGCCCGCAAGAGGTAATGGGCGAGCCTGCCGGCGACTTGCTGGTGCTAAGTTGGGGAGGGACGTACGGCGCTTGTCGTACGGCCGCGACGCATCTGCAGGCCGAAGGGCGAAAGGTCAGTCATGCGCATATTCGCTGGCTCCATCCTTTTCCGAGCAATCTGGGCGAAATCTTACGCAACTTCAAGCAGGTGCTGGTCCCCGAACTGAACGCGGGGCAATTGTCGATGTTGATTCGCAATCAGTATTTGATCGAGACGATCGGTTTGAACAAAGTGCAAGGCAAGCCGTTCCAAGTGGCCGAGATTTACGAAAAAGCGAAGTCGCTGTTGCCGTAACGCCAAGCTTCGGCCGCGCTCTCCCCCCATTCACAAATAGAGAAGAGATACACAAGGAACTGCATCATGGCTTCCGTCGAACTACCGGTTCTCAAGCCTGGCGATTTTGGCAGCGACCAAGACGTGCGCTGGTGTCCTGGTTGCGGCGATTATTCGATTCTTGCGCAAATGAAAAAAGTGATGGCC
>JBITAD010000471.1:0-1270 GCA_044439945.1 Blastopirellula sp. JB062 | reverse complement strand
GGCCGCGCGAGAAAACCGTTTTCGTTTCCGGCATCGGTTGCAGCAGTCGCTTTACGTACTATATGAACACGTACGGAATGCACAGCATTCATGGCCGCGCTCCGGCGTTTGCGACCGGCATCAAAAGCTGCCGACCTGACTTGCATGTTTTCGTCATTACCGGCGACGGCGACGCGCTGAGCATCGGCGGCAACCATTTTATGCATGCCGTTCGGCGGAACGTAAACTTGAACATCGTGCTGTTCAACAACCGAATTTACGGATTGACCAAAGGGCAGTACTCGCCTACTTCCGAACTGGGCAAGGTCACCAAGAGCACGCCGATGGGCGCGATCGACAACCCGATGAATCCCCTGTCGTTGGCGATCGGCTGCGAAGCGACCTTCGTCGCTCGCTCGATCGACGTGCATATCAAGCATTTGGCCGCCACGCTGCAACGTGCCGCCGAGCATCCAGGCGTCTCATTCGTCGAGGTCTATCAAAACTGCAACGTCTTTAACGACGGGGCCTATAAATACGCGACCGACAAATCGACGAAAGCGGATCACGTGATCGAAATCGAGCATGGCAAGCCGCTTATTTTCGGTAAAAATCGAGACAAAGGGATTCGCCTGAACGGCATGCACCCCGAAGTGGTCGAGCTGGGCAAAGGCATTTCGGAAGACGACCTCCTGTTTCATGACGAGAAGGCGCCCGAGCCGACGCTCGCTTATTTGTTAAGTCGCATGCGGTATCCTGAATTCCCCGAGCCGATCGGCGTGCTCCGCAGCGTCGACGCCCCCAGATACGACGAACTGCTGAACGAGCAGGTCGCTCAAGCGCGAGCCGAGAAAGGCCCGGGCGATTTCGACAAGCTCTTTCACTCCGGCGATACCTGGACCGTGGAATAATTTGGGTGGAATAAGCCATGATTTGTCCGACCTGCGGCGCGACCAACTATGACGGAGTCGACCAATGCGAAGCGTGCGGCCAATCGCTGACGCTCGATCCCACGCCCAAAAGCAGCGTCGAGGCCGCCTTGTGCAAAGATTCGATCGGCCAGATTCGCGTTCGCGCGGCGCTGACCGCTTCGCCTGATGCGCCGTTGTCTGACGTGTTAAACGTCTTGTCGACTTATTCGATTGGGGCCGTCGTCATTACGGACGACGACCATCGCCCGATCGGCATCTTTAGCGAACGCGATGCGCTGCTTCGCTTGGGAGACGATTATCGCGATCAGTTGTCGGAACCAGTTTCGCGGTTTATGACGCCTGACCCGCAAACGGTCTCG
>JBITAD010000470.1:1254-10269 GCA_044439945.1 Blastopirellula sp. JB062 | reverse complement strand
ATTATACTCGCCGGCCGACGACACGACGGTTAGGCCAAGTAAGATCGCCAGCGTCAGGCTTGGTAAACGCATTTGCAAGACTCGTCGTATGAATCGAAAGAAACCGCTGCGCGTCTATTAGTTTAACCGGCGACGGCACAAAATTCATCAGTGACGGCTAAGAAGAGAAAAACGAAGGCCGCCCCCAACAAGGGACGGCCTTCGACCGCAACAAGCGACGCTGAGACAAGCGTTACCAAGAGATGTCAGCGGTGAGCTGAGTCAGGGTGGACGGCCGACGACGATCGCAACCGCCGCCGGCCGTCCGGCAGGACACGTCCGTACTAGTCCGTCGTGAATTCGTAAACCAATTGCGGCGGCGGAACTTTCGCCGCGATTTGCCCGAAAGCGTCTAACAACTGCTGTTCGAGTTCGGCCACGGTGGCGCCGCCTGGCACCGAGATGTGGATTCCGCCGCAAGCGAAAGCGATGGCCGTCATCAAATTGCGATCGGCGCCAAGTCCGACGCTCATGGTGTGAATGGTCACGTCGTTTTTGTGCGCTTCGACCGCTTCGTAAAAGGCATATTGTTTCGAGCGGTCACTGGTCGAGTAATCGGCTCGGCCGTCGCCGTCCATGTCGGTATAGTCGGCCCAGTTCCAATTGTGCGGCAATCTCCAACCGCTAGGATAACGGTTCGCTTGACCGTCGGTCATCAGCACCATTGTCGGGCGCGCTCCGTGACGGGCATGATCAGTGAGCAGTTCGCTCGCTTCTTTCACGCCGTATCCCATGCCGGTATACGCGCCGTAGTGGCCTGACTGCTTGTGACGCTGAATCGTATCGAGCGCTTCGTAATCATCGCTGATGTTATTGCCGCCCAACGTGACGTATTCGCCATGTTCGTCGAGCGTATGTTCGACTCGTGCGCTTTCGTCGTACGAGACGACGCCGACTTCGTCGCCGAAATCGAGATCATCCAAAAAAGTCAGAAACAAAGAAAAGCCGTTCTTCACCGCATGAAACGGGTAATGAGGCGCTTTCCATAAATCTTCGGTTTGCCAAGAGTTATACTTTCTGGCTAACCAATAGTTGGCTAACGTCACCCCGCCGTACATGCTTTGATAGCCGGCCGAGCTGACGTCGCGATCGCTGCGACAATAATTGATGTAGTCGTCCCAGCTGCCTGATCGGTACGGGTACGAAACGCCGTGCAGTCCAAAGGCGGTCTTAACCGCGCTGTTGGTATCCTCAAAACGCTCGCCGTAGCCGGAACCTTCTCCGCTGTTATTGCAGCCTGACTTGACCCAAACCTTCGTAATCCTTCGTCCGCTATTGCCGCCGCGGCCGGCGAACGTGCCGGTAGAGCCTTGATTGAGATTGTCGTATTTGTAGCGGTTGCCGTTATCAAACTGCAGCACGACGTTCGACAGATCTTTGGAAGATTGCACGTCGACCTCGTCCCCTTTAAACGTCACTTGAATTTGCGAATCGCATCCGCTGCTCGGAGGGTCGCCGACCACGGTCAAATAGGTCGGCTCTAGCGGCAGGTTTCCGACTTCCGGATCCATCGATGTAAAGATGTCTCGTAGGTTTTGCGTAATCGAATCTTTGCCGAGACGGTTGATCGCCTTGAATTGAGAATCGTCGTTCATTGAGCCGGAGAAATCGAGCACGACCACCATGTCGCGCGCTTCGACGAAACTGGTCGCCGAAGTCTTTAACGCGACCGACGGAACGCCGACAGCCCAGCCGAACGCCAGCGGAACGCGACCGTCGGGAGCTTCTAAATCAGTCTGGTCTCGACGCGCTTCGACCTTGACCACGTTGTAAGGGCTGCCGGTCCAGTCGTACGCCCACTCGCCGGTTGCGGGGTCAAAGGTTCGCTTGCCGAAAACGATATCGCGATCTGGGTTGATATAAACGCCGTTCGCCGCGGCGACGTCGACCGCCATTTGTTTAGCGAACGCGATCGAGATCGAATTGGGATCTCCGCCGTCGTCGCCTGCTTGCGCGACCGCCGAGGTAATCTCTTGCGACGCGGCTAAGGCGGCGGCGTCAACTGCGTTTTGCATACGCGTTTGTTCCAGCGCGATCAGTCCGGTGTCGATGCCGAACGAAAGAAAGCCGAACAAGACTACCATGACCACGGCGGCTAAGACGACGAAGACGCCCCTTCGTTCATTGCGTCGTAAAGCTGAATTGCTGGCATAGCGAAACATTGCGATTTTCTCCCCGGACTTGGAGTATCGATGGAGCGTCCCTTGCGACGGCTCGATCACTGGATGATGGTGCTCTTGCTATTGCGAAACACCACCTTATTCACCAATTTGAATTGGTCATTTCCGTCCTGATTCCACGCGCTGACGGAGGTAAGCGGCACTTCGATCCGCAGCTCGAACAGCTCAAAATCATTAGCTGGGTCGTCTAAATCGAATTCGTTACCAGGATCGTCTGGGAATTCGATAAACACGTCGACGTCTTCCGGATCGAAACCGGCCGCCGCCAAGGTGTTGCGAACGTCTTGCTTGATTTTGTCGTTCGAGCGAATCCCTTGCGCTACCCAGTCGGCGCGATCCATCGCGCCAAGTCGAGCCCCGTCGCGTGCTGCCTGGGCCATGACGGAATGCGAATCAAAGAGCTTGCTTCCTTGGATTAGTCCGAGGATCATCGCTAAAAAAACCGGGGCGACCACGGCGAACTCGACGGTCGCGGTTCCGCGGCGTTTTTCCGTTCGTTTTCGTTCCTGCCGTCGCATCGGTTTCGCTCCTCTACCAACAAAATCTTCCAGCTCGCATTGAATCGCAAGTCGCGTTATTCGTGCCGCGTGATCGATTGCCCGCCCAAGATGACGTCGCCTAGCCAGGGCTGCGGCAAAATCGTTACGTCTCCATAGCGGACGGTCGCGCGGATTAAAAACATCTGCCTGGCATCGGCGTCTGACAATTCGATATCGGGCAGATCGGCCCAGTCGTTGGGCGTATTGGGAATATCGCCGCCGTCATCGAAGAAGCTGGCGTCTTTGACCAAGATGGTCACCGCGCCCGTGTTGACGGCCGATTTCATTTGATTCCGAGCGAACGCCTCGACTTCGTCGGTCGTGGCGCCGCTCGCCGCGCCCCAACGCGCAGCGTTGCGGCAAGCGTTTTTAAGCACGTTAGAGACCATTGCCGCATGGCCGAATTCCATAATCGCAAACACAAATACGAAGAATACCGGCAATACGAACGCGGTTTCGACGATGGTTGCGCCGCGGCGATCAACAGTGCGTACTGAGCGTACTTTGGTCATCGACGATAAGTCTTTGTTAACAAGGCGGCCGTCAGCGAGTCGCCGCAGACCAACGTTTCCATTTGAGCGAGAAAAGGGCCCCGTCCTGTCGACGACGCCGGCGAGCGACTGCCCGCCAACCGAAATCTAGGTCAAAACGCCGGCAGAGGTCGCCGAAGAATCGAGAAGTTTTGATAGATTTCAGCGTGTAACGATCGTGCCGATCTTAGGGAGACCGAAAGAAACCGGCTTCGCCCAGGCATAAAAAAACGGCGCTAACCGAACGTTAACGCCGTAAGTAAGTGATCGACGACTTGCAACGCAAGCCAAGTCGAACCAGGCGGCTTAGCCCATCTTCTTCAAAAACGAGATGCGTCCTCCGACGACCCATTCGGCCAGATAGATGTTGCCGTCGGCGTCGAACGTCGCGTCGTGCGGATTGACGAATTTTCCGTCTACCCATTTGCCGCGTTCCGATCGCATCCGACGACCGTTCGCTTTGACTGCTTTTCGCCAAGCCGGGTCGTCGTCGAGATAGGTAATGACGTTATTCTTCGAGTCGAGCAGCGTTAATCGCGAATCCAACTCGCCGACCAACATGACGTCGCCCTGCACGTCGAGCGAAGAAGGGTAAACCAAGTTATCGACGTAGCCGAGATGCTCGCCGTCGAGCGTAAAGTATTGCAACCGATTGTTGGCGCGATCGGTCACCGCCAACGACGCCTCGCGGCCGGGGCGAGCGTCGACGTACAGTCCGTGCGGACAATTCAGTTGACCAGGCAGTTTGCCGCGACCTCCCCAACTGCGCACCCAGTTGGCGTCGGCGTCGTACTGATGCACGTAGTGCGATCCATACCCGTCGCCGACATAAAAACCGCCGCCGGGAGCAAGCGCAATGTTGGTCGGACAATACCCTTTGGCCGCTTCATATTTGCCGGACTGTTCTGGAAAACCTTTTTTCCAAACGACCTCTCCCATTAAATCAAGCTTGGCGATCTGGCGATTTTTGACGTCGCAAAGATAAAGGAACTCTTGCCCCGCTTCGGCCCGCAACTCGAGTCCATGACCGCCGCCGTGAAACTCTTTGCCGAACGATCGGACGCACTTGCCCGCAGGGTCAAATACGACGATCGCATCCATCGGCTCGCCGGCGGGGCTTTGATGCGTGATATAAATGAGGCCTGACTTGTCGATTGCGACTCCATGCGTCGCGCCCCATTGCACGTCTCTGGGGAGTTCGCCCCAACCATGATGACACTCGTAGGTATGCTCGCCGGCGCCGACCCGAACCGGCGCACTGCCCGACTTATTCTCAGCATGCAGAAACCAAGGAGTCGTCGCCACTGAGGCGACGGCGGTCGTTTGTAGAAATCGGCGGCGAGATAGCGAAGCCATGCGGAAAAAACCTTATCTGGGCTAAACTAGAGAAGCAATTGCTTGTTGAAATAAAGAGAAAATCGACGCGTAATATCACTATTTTACGAGAACTCGATTGATGGCCAACGCCCCCTTTCCTGAGGTCCGTTTTCGCGGAAAACTACGCCCTTCGCAGCAGGATGCGGTCGACATCGCCCGCAATAGCCTTGATTCAGGCGAACGGCAACTGTACGTCGTCGCTCCTCCAGGATCAGGAAAAACCGTTCTTGGCCTTTATCTTTGGGCCGAGTGCGTTCGTCGGCCGGCGCTGGTCTTATCGCCGAATTCGGCGATTCAAATGCAATGGGCGGCGCGAACCGATTTGTTTGATCGGACGCCTCCGGGCGATTCGTTGGCCAGCACCGATCCGGCGACGCCGGGACTGTTAACTTCGTTGACGTATCAATCGGTCACGCTGCCGCGCCGCGGGGACGACGGTCTTGATCAAGCGGCGCACGAATTGTGGCGCAGTAAGCTGATCGAGAAAGAAGCGGCCCGCGATCCGGAAGAAGCCCAAGTCTGGATTCACGATCTTCGGAAACATAATCGCGACTATTACAATCAGCGTCTTGCCGCCTATCGTAAAGAGATTCGCGACGAAGCGAGCCAACAGGGCGATTCGCTAGATATGCTGCATCGCTCGTCGCTGGCGACGCTCGATCGATTGAAGTCGCAACAGATCGGTCTCATTATCTTGGACGAATGTCATCATTTGGTCGGCCACTGGGGACGCGTCTTGGCGGACGCCGCTTCGATGTTCGACAACCCGGTGATCTTGGGACTGACCGCAACCCCGCCAGACGTCGACAACAAATCGCCGCAAGACTTTGAGCGTTACTCGACGTTCTTCGGCCCGATCGACTATGACGTGCCGGTTCCGGCGGTTGTAAAAGACGGCTTTTTGGCTCCCTATCAAGACTTGGCTTACTTCGTCCGCCCCAGCGAAGCCGAATTACGTTACGTGGCCAACGCCGACGACCTGCTGCACGAAATCGTCGATCTCGCCAGCGCGACGCAGGGCAGCGAGGTTGCGGCCCCGCCCCCGATCGCTGCTGCTCCGTTAAATGTCGCCCCGGCCGTACCGGCGGAAGAAGAGGCGCCGATCGAATTGTTAGATCTTTCGGCGTTGCATGTCGTCGGCTCGGCCGAGGCGGCTTACGAAGAGGAGCCGGAGTCGCCGCCCAACGACGAGCCCGAAACTGGTAGCGCATCTCCGTCGCAGGCGGAAAGCGTCGCCGACGCGCCGCGCGTGGCTCCGCTTCCTCAATGGTTGCTTGCCGCGCTGACCGAGAAAAAGCATGCGACGCAAAAGTTTTCGACCTGGTCCGCTTTTGAACGGCGCGATCCGGAATTCGCCGCGGCGGCACGTATTTTTTTACAAATGCGCCAGATCCAACTTCCTGCCGACGTCCCGCCGGCGCAATGGGACGCGGCGGCTGAAGCGCCGGAAATGGCGATCCTGGTTCCGGTACTCGACCGATATGTGCGACATGCGTTACGGCGTTCGCCGAACTCTGACGACCACGCCCTGGCCGCCGACGTCATCCGTCGTCTGCGGATGCTCGGCGTGCAGATTACCGAGACCGGCTCGCAAGCTTGCGCCTCTCCGGTGGGTCGCGTCTTGGCCTACTCGCGCGAGAAAGCCCAGGCAGTCATTCCAATTTTACATGCCGAAATCGATTCTCTTGGCGACTCGATTCGGGCGATCGTCGTCGCGGATTATGAAAAAACGTCGGCCGTCATGCCTGAAACGGCCGATCTATTAGACGCCGAAGCAGGAGGCGCCGTCGCCGCGTTTCGTACGCTGCTGCAAGATGAAAAGACCGACCGCCTACAACCGATCTTGGTGACCGGCTCTAGCGTCTTAATCGACGACGATCTTCAACCGCAATTTGATCATGTCGCTCGTGCGTGGCTTAACAAAGAGGGCTTTAACGTCGACCTGGAATATGGCGAAGAAGATCATTTTTGCGTCGTTCGCGGGCAAGGCGTCGATTGGTCGCCGCGCGTTTATATCGAAATGATTACCGAATTGTTTCAGCAAGGCGTCTCGAAATGCCTGGTCGGGACGCGCGGCCTGTTGGGAGAAGGTTGGGACGCGAACAAGATCAACGTCTTGATCGATCTGACGACGGTCACCACCAGCATGTCGGTGCGTCAGTTGCGAGGGCGATCGTTTCGTCTTGATCCGAGCGTGCCTGAGAAAGTTGCGAACAATTGGGACGTCGTCTGCATTGCGCCTGAATTCAGCAAAGGGCTAGACGACTATGCGCGGTTCCGCAAAAAGCATGACAATATCTATGGAGTCACCGACGACGGCGAAATTGAAAAAGGGGTCGGTCACGTGCATGCGGCGCTAACTGATCTGCGTCCAGAATTGCTCGAAGATTCAGTTCGCTTGCTCAATGGCGACATGTTGCTTCGCGCGGGGCAACGGACGACGGCGCGAACGCATTGGAAAATTGGCGAGCCGTATCATGGAGAACCGCGGACGACTTTAGAAGTTCGCCTCAAGAGGAGCGATCGCGAACAAGGCGGCTTTCCGCCGTTCGCCGCCAAAGGCGAAGTCTGGAACGACGATGCGCTGGCGATGAGCGTCGGAACTGCGATCTTGTCGGCCTTGGCCGAAACGAAACAAATCTCGCCATCCGCCCGACCGCATGTTAAATCGCGCGCCGGCGGATACGTGCGGATGTTTCTCGACGACGCGACTCCGACCGAGAGCGAACTGTTTGCGGTCTCGCTGCGCGAGGCGCTCGGTCCGCTGAATCGTCCTCGGTATGTGGTGCCGCGCAAGTTGCGATTCTCTCGCCCCACGTTTTGGTCGAAATTATTACCCCAATTTTTAGGTCAATATTTCGAGGAGCATAATGACGAGATGGTCATGCTGCATGCCGTACCGTCGGCATTGGCCAATAAAAAAGAAAACGCGGAGATCTACGAAAAATATTGGAATCAATACGTCAGCCCCGGTCAGGCGACTTTCTCGCTGCGCGGCGCCGGCGAAGAGATGCGGATTGAGGCCGAAAAAGCTGGCCTTACCCCCCGCGGTTCTTACCACGAAAAAGAGGTCTTCTCTTAAGATCGGGGAAATTGCCGTCCGCCAGAGACGCAAGCCGAGATTTTTTTGAAGGCCCAATCAGGGGGCGTGGGGCGTTTCGCACCGGTTAAAACGCCCTGATCGGCGAGTTTTCGAGACGAAATTAGACGCTTGGTCCGGTTTGCTTGTGTTCGCCAAAATGCGCAACTACGATATACGCTGGAAGTTGCCGCCATTTCGCGAAGCGTTACGGATCGCTAGAGCGGCCTTTATCGGGCCGCTTTCTTCTCAGGATGAGTCACGCTTGCCGGCGTCTTCACGCGATTCTTGCCGCTGGGTCTGGAATCGTCCGTCTTGTCTGGAATTCACTTCAATCGCTTCGACTTGAATCTGTAGGGAGATTCGTTTGATGACGAGGAACGTTGTCTCGGCGTCGGCTATCGCCGCACTGCTTTGGTTTGCAAACCCGTATGTCGTCTCGGCCCAAGAGCCGGTCGTCGTCGAGTTGTACGGCCAAGGGGTGCATCAGTTCAATCGCGGCGCCATGTTAGACGCGTTTGCGACCCTTTCGACCGCTATCGATCAAGGTTCGCAAGATCCCCGATCTTATTACTTTCGCGGGTTAGCCCTCTGGAATTTGGGACGTCCTGAGCAAGCCGAGCTCGATTTTGAGGCTGGGGCCAAATTAGAACTGAAAACTGATCGCGCCTATCCGATCGGCAAATCGCTGGAACGCGTCCAAGGACCGGCTCGCCTGAAGCTGGAAGAATACCGCCAACAAATTCGCGTGCAAGAATTCATCGCTCGGAAAAAGTGGGAAAAAGAGCGGTACGAATTGCTGAAACAGGCCGAAGAAGAAGTCTTGCGCGGCGCCGTACCCGCCAGCGCCAAATTGCCGGTCGAACCCAAAGCGTCTGATCCGACCGATCCATTCGGCAGCGGCGACATGAACGACGCCGGTACGCCAGCCCCTGCTGAGAAGAAACCAGCCGAGCCGATGACGCCCGCCCCAATGTCGGAAGATCCGTTTGCGGCGCCGACCAAGCCTGCGATGGAATCGGCTCCGGCGGCGCCTGCCACGAACGATCCGTTTGATGCTGGCGCAGCCCCGATGCCCACCCCGAGCGACGAACCCGCCATGGAAGCGGCCCCCGCCGCTCCGGCCACTAACGATCCATTTGGCGCTGACGCACCGGCCGACAATCCCTTTGGTTCGCCCAGCGAGCCCCCCATGCAAGACGATCCGTTTGCGGCTCCGACCAAGCCTGCGATGGAATCGGCTCCGGCGGCGCCTGCCACGAACGATCCGT
>JBITAD010000470.1:0-1154 GCA_044439945.1 Blastopirellula sp. JB062 | reverse complement strand
TTGATGCTGGCGCAGCCCCGATGCCCACCCCGAACGATGAACCCGCCATGGAAGCGGCCCCTGCCGCTCCGGCCACCAACGATCCGTTTGGCGCTGACGCACCAGCGAACAATCCCTTTGGTTCGCCCGACGGCCCCGCCATGAATGAAGACCCGTTCGGCGCTCCGACGACGCCCGAATCGAGTTTGCTGGAGATGCAAGAGAAAGATGATGCGGAAAAAGCGGACGACGCCGCCTCGGGCGGATCGACGACGCGCGTTTTTGGCGCCGCGTTTAGTGCGATCGGCAACGCTTTTACGCCTAGCTTGAAAACGCCCAAACTGCCTGGTTTGGGCGGTCCGACGGCCCCATCAAACGAAGCCCCGTTCGGAGCTCCGCCGGCAGGATCTGATCCGTTTGGCGCACCGGCCCCGGCGAACGACGATCCCTTTGGAACTCCAGCCCCGGCGAATGATGATCCCTTTGCGGCGCCGGCAAGCGGCGAAATGAAATCGAATGCGGCGCCGGCCAACGACGATCCTTTTGCCTCGCCGGCCAACAATGATCCCTTCGGCGCCCCGCCGGCGACTGATATGAAAGAGAAACCGGCTGCCGAAAACTCGGACCCGTTCGCGGACCCCTTCGCCAACTAGCGGCTCTTAAAATTGCTTGGGATTCAAGCGAAAAACGATTAAAATACGAGGACGTCGGAATATTTCCGGCGTCCTTTTTTCATTCCCGCTCTCCCCCATCATCCCGCCGTCCTTACTAGAAGTGAGCTACCAATGATGCTGCGCGCACTCTCGCTTTCGCTTCTTTTGATACTTGCTTCGGTTTGCTGGGCCGAACCGCAACTCAACCGCATCTCGCCACGCGGGTTGCAAATCGGCGGGGTAACTCGCGTTACGATCAGCGGCGCTAATTTGACGCCGCATCCGCAACTGTTGTTGCCGCCGGGCGGATCGGCCGTCTTGGTCGGCGAAGCGAAACCGGACCAAGCGGCGTTTGACGTAACTCTGCCGGCGGAAGTTTCGCCTGGTATCTATCCGCTACGAATCGGTACTGCGGCCGGACTATCGCATCCGCTAAAAATCGGCGTCGACGATTTACCCCAAACGACGCTCGCCGATCAGATCGAACAATTGCCGATTGCGATCAGCGGTCATTTGACCGGC
>JBITAD010000469.1:0-10566 GCA_044439945.1 Blastopirellula sp. JB062 | reverse complement strand
GCTCGGCGCGACGCCCGGGCTGAGCCCGACCATGGCGGTCGCGCTGTTGATTCCTGCTTAATTTTTTACGCCAATACTCCGCGTTTTGTTTGGGCAACGGACGTTGACCTTTGGCGCAACGATGTTGATGCCAAAAACAGCCGTGCACGAATATTACTTTCCTGCGCCCTGGAAAAGTCAAATCAGGACTCCCGGGCAAGTCGCGGCGCCCCAATCGAAACCGGAAACCGAGTCGATGCGCTACACTGCGGACGATTCGTTCCGGCTGGGTATCGCTAGAGCGAACCCGACGCATAATTTCGCTTCGCGTTTGACGATCAAAAATATCGGTCGAACGAGACATTCGCGCTACCGGCAAAAGAGCTCCAACTGTCGCGGAGCAACGCATTGAGCGGCCAAACGATTCAGATAGTTCTCGCCGAGCCAAGCGAGCACGCTCGCACAAACGGCGTCGCCCAATCCAAATAGGGCGTCATGATTGGAACCGCTGAGCGTAAATTCGTCGGCCCCCATCAAGCGAGCGCATTCGCGGGGGGTTAGCAAACGGACCGCATATCGGCCATACCCCGCCTTAAACAAGATCTGACGCCCGCTTCCGCCTTTGGGAGTGCGCAAGCACCCGGCTAGTCCATCGGTTCTCATTTCGGCCATCGAGCGCTTTTCGCCCTCAGCATTGCGACGGACCCGGCGAAATACGGCGCCATACGACCAGCGGCGGCGTGCAATCATCGCATCGGCGTCCGCACGATGCCGGGGGCTCATTTGGTTGAGCAAATACGCGGCCCGTTCTTCCGACCACCAAGCGGCATGATTCTCGCTGAGTTTTTCTAAGATATCGGCTAATCGCAGCGAACTGGCGGTCGGCGGAGCGGGTAAGTCGGCACAGCTCCAGACAATCTCGGGGCGGTTGCGGACGAACTGGATCAGATTGTCGGGGCGAAGCGTCGATGCGACCAGCGAATCGGGGGCGACCGCCTGATCGTCGTCGATCGCTTTCGCGATGACGAAGAGACGGAGGCGGCTTTGCGGCGTGAACCATTTCGCGTCGAGCATGACCGGATCGACTCGATAGCCAAGCTCGTTGAGAGCCGTCAAAACGGCAGTGAAATCGGCGCCGCCGTGCGAGTTGAGCAATCCCGGCACGTTCTCAAGCAAGACCAGCGGGGGCTTGCGGCCTCCCAGTCGTTTCAAAATTTCGAAAAAACCCCAAAACGCAGAGGATTGGGCGCCCTTTAATCCATGGCGTCCGCCGGCCAGCGACAAGTCGGTGCAAGGGAACGAGGCGGTGGCAAGCGTGATATCTGGGATAATTGCCGGGTCGATTTGATGGACGTCGCCCAGCGCGAACGAATCGTCGGCGCCGAAGTGCGCTTGGTATTGGCGATGTTTAACGGCGTCGATGTCATTGGCGAACAGCGTGCGCCAACCTGCTCGCTCGAGCCCCAAGCGGACGAGACCGATGCCGGCGAAGAATTCGGCGAACGTGCGCGGCGCTGGTACGGACATGATCGACTTCCAATGTCAGGACGAATCAAGGTAACGCATTATCGCCGAGAAATTCGAAATGCTCAATCGTCCGCGATGTCGCGAGGCGCCGCCGCGCTAACTTTTGCTGCCAGAATAAATCTCGGCGTATTCAATAATCCAGACATCGATAAAGTTGACGTACGTATCGACATCGACCTCGCCAAGCTTTTCAAAGAAGTTGCGATTGAACGTTTCTTTGTTGCGAATCGCCCCTTTGGCGGTGAGTTCTAAAACGTGAAGCGAAGAATAGGGGCGAATCGTCATTTCCAGACGGCTGTATAGACTGCGCCGTTTGCCGCCGGTCAGATCCAAGTCGTCACGATAACATGCGGCGCCCCAACCTCGTTCGCCGAAGATTGTCTCAGTCTGGAAGCCAGGAAAATGGTTGGGCAGGGTGCTGATGCATTTTTCGATATAGTCGGATAGTTGCAGACGCAACTTGCTATGCATCTCGCGACATTCTTCTTCGCTGAGCGTCTGAGCGCGGAGCGCTTCCGATCTGGCGGCGCTCCGTTTTTCGCCTCGTTGAATCGCTTTTTTTAGGCGGTCTTCAAAATCATTCATGAAATTCATCTCGCGCTGGGCGACTATAAATGAAGAGCGAATCGGAAATCGCAAAACGCTCTGCCGCGCCGCGAAATAACAAAAAGCGATAGCCTGGCGACCGTCAAGAAACGCCCGGTTCTGCGAAGCCGAGAAGAGCCTATTTCCCTTTCGGCTTCTTTCCTTTTTCATCTTTTTGATTGAGGAACTGAGCGAGATCGCCGAACGAGCGGAGCGGCTCTTTTCCTTCTTTCATCGCTTCAGAGATCGGCTTCTTGGGGGTCGGCTTCGATTTGGCGACGAACGTCTTCGATTTCGGTTTCGAATGCGAGCCTTTGGGGCCTCGATTGCCTTGTCGATTTTTGTCGCGCGGAGGCCGCTTGCCGCGTTCGGGACGATCGACCCGTTTCTTTTCGTCCGCTGGCGGAACCGGCTTTTCGGTTCCTGGTTCGATCGCCGTCAGCGACACGCGCCGACGCTCTTTGTCAATCTCGACGACCCAGACCGTGATCACGTCGCCAACGCTAACGACTTCATGCGGATCGCTGACATACCGATTCGCCAAGCGGCTGATGTGGACCATGCCGCTATCGTGCAGACCGATATCGACAAACGCGCCGAAATCGACCACGTTCAAAACGGTGCCTGAAAGCTCCATGCCTGCTCGTAAATCTTCCAACTTCATAATCCCGCGGCGGAAGAGCGGGGGCGGGAAGTCGGCGCGAGGATCGCGGCCAGGACGGGATAGCGAGTTTAAGATGTCGCGCGTCAAGTGCTCGCCAACTTCGAGCTCGGCGGCGAACTCTTGGGCGGAGACGCCTGCAATCTTTTTGGCCAACTCCGCATGGGCCGATGAAGGAGCTTCGTGATTGGCCGTCGTCGAAACGTCCGAAGAGGTCTCGGGCGAATCGCCGGTTGACGGTTCATCGTTCGTGCTCGCCGCGTTGGCAGTTTCGGCGGCGACAACCTCGCTGGGCGCGTCAGTCTGCGGCTTTTCTTCAGCCGCTTCGGCGGCGACTGCCGTCGTCGCAACGGCCGCATCATCCATGGCCGCAGCTTCCGAAGTCCCTTCTACGGCAGTCGGTTTTTCTGGCTCAGGCGGAGTTGCGGAGTCGGGCGTTTCGCTCGGCGTGGGAGCAGGCGGGGTCGGCTCGATCGGTTTCGCAGTGCGAACTTGATCGATCGTCGCGTCGAGCTTGGATAACACCTTCTCGGCGACTTCATAGCTTTCAGGGTGAATCCAGGTCGCATCCAGCGGATTGGCGCCGTTACGGATCTTAAGAAAGCCGGCGGCTTGAACGAAAGCGGCGTCGCCGAAACCGGCGACCTTTTTGAAGTCTTCACGCGAGGTGAACGGACCGTTCTCGCGACGATACTCGTACAGTCGACGAGCGGTCAACTGATTGAGCCCTGAGACGTAACTAAGCAGCGCCGGGCTCGCTTGATTGACGTCGACCCCGACGTAATTCACGCACGATTCGACGACGTTGTCGAGCGTTTCTTTCAAGTGTTTCGATTTCACGTCGTGCTGATACAGCCCAACTCCGATGTTCGACGGGTTGATCTTTACCAATTCGGAGAGCGGGTCGAGCAAACGGCGGCCGATGCTGATCGTGCCGCGTACGGTCGCGTCAAAATCAGGAAATTCTTCGCGGCCGAGTTCGCTGGTCGAATAGACCGAAGCGCCCGCTTCGTTCACGATGACGTAAACGACCTCGCGATCGGTAATATCTTTGGAGATGATCGAGGCGATCAAATTTTCGGTTTCGCGGCATGCCGTGCCGTTGCCGATGGCGACAATGTCGATGGCGTGTTGTCGAATCAGCTCGATCAAGCGATGACGACCGCGGGCGACTCGATCCTCGGGGCCGATTAGGTGGATGACTCCTTGCTCTAATATCGTTCCGAATTGATCAAGCGCTACCAATTTGCAGCCGCTGCGGAAACCAGGATCGATCGCCAAAACGCGGCGGCCATGCACGGGAGGTTGCAGCAGCAATTTGCGCAGATTGCAGGCGAAAACTTCGACCGCATGCTCTTCGGCGTGCTCAGTCAGTTCGCGGCGGATTTCTCGCTATAGGCTGGGCAGCATCAATCGCTGTAAGCCGTCGCGCAGGCAAGACTTTAAAAAGTCGGTTTGGGCATGTTCGGCCGGAATCGCCGTTTCTTCCGCCAGTGCGTACAGACGGTCCCAGTCGCATTCGATTTTGACTCGAATAAAGCGAGTGCGATCTCCGCGATTGATCGCCAAGACTCGGTGATGCGGGATCTTCGAGATCGGCTCGCGATAATCGTAGTAGTCTTTGAACGCTTTTTCTTTCTTGCTCCGTTCGCGATCCTTTTGCTTGCGGCGTTTTTCTCTGCGCTGTTCTTGCAACGCGCGACGCTTGGGGTCGATGGTTGCGGCCGGAGCGGAAGACGCGGCTTCTTGTTCTTGCTCTTCGGTAGGCGTCGACTCAGCGGCGGTTTGATCGTCAGCCGGCTCGTGCGCGGCATCATCCCCTTCGGCTTCTGCTGAGGTTGCAGGGGGCTCGGCAGGCGTTTCCGGCGCGGCGGACGCTTCAGATTCGGCTGGCGCTTCAGTCGGCGGTTTGTCGTTTTGCGATTTGCTATTTTCCGAAGCGTCGGGCGTTTGCTCGATTCGCGATGTGACCAGGGCGCCAGTTTTCCACATCAACTTGCGCAAACGACCCCGCAGGATCGCGTTGTCAGCAAAGACCTCGGCCAATATATGGCGGACCCCTTGCAGCACGGCGGCGACGTCAGGCAGGTCGTTCTCGGCGTTGACCAACTCGGCCGCTCTCGTTTCGAGATCGGCGGGGCCCACTTTCCCTTCCATCACCTCATCGGCTAACGGTTCTAAGCCGCGCTGCCGAGCTTGCGTCGCTAGCGATTGTTTCTTGGGCTTGAAGGGAAGATAGAGGTCTTCAAGCAGTTTGACGGTCGGCGATTTTTGGATCTTCTCAGCGAGCTTTTCGGTAAGCTTGCCCTGCGATTCGATCGATTTCAGGATCGTTTGCTTACGCTCCTCCAATTGGCGAAGCGCGGCAGACCGCGTTTGAATTTTGCGGATCTGCTCTTCGTCCAAGCCGCCGGTTTCGTCTTTTCGGTATCGCGTGATAAAGGGAACCGTATTCCCATCATCCAGCAATTCGACGGTTCGTTGAACTTGATCGATCGGCAGCCCCAGTTCGCGAGCCACGATGCTGAGGTCGGACGAGACTGTGATTTCCATATTAGCCAACAAGTATCAGGTGGGAGACGCGCGATTGCGTGAAAAAAAGGCAACGGCGCGAATCAAAGGCTTGCCAGAACGGCATCTGCGCATGGGACGCCAGACCGGCAATCTAGGGGCTACCGATTTTGTTGTCAAGGATTCGCAAAGCGGCAAGGTCCAAGAATTAACACAGAATTCCCAGCACCGGCGACTTTTCGTAGCCGATTGCACGACAGAACGCGGCCCGGCGGCAAACTTTGTCGATTGCGCGGACTGTGGCAGGGCTGCCCTGAGATTTGGGGAGAGTTACAGCGGTTCTTTGCAATATATCGCCCTCATTCTGCCGAAATCGAGAGATGGGCTGCCGCGCCGGTACGCCGCAGACGAGCTGCAATAGCTCATTTTACGTCGTCGCGAGAGGACTCGATCACAATGACTCCGCATCTAAGCGTTTATTTCGGACCCGAAGATGAGCCGAATCAATCGTCGGCTGGGGACGATCTGGCCGCAATCTTGGTCGGCGATTCAACCCTGGCTGCCGCCGCTACGAAGCATGCGAAGATCGAGGCTGATCACGACGAAAAAGAGGAACGCCAAGCGGCGCCCGCTGAGATTGTCGTCGAACTCGAAGAATTATTGCAATTGCTCGAAGACGCACGCCGCGGAGGGGTTGCGGTTCAAGACGAGATCCAAGGCGAATCTGTCTCGATTTCTCGCGACTTTTTTCGATCGCTGCTAGCCTATCAAACGCTATTGCAACCGCAGGCCTCAATCACCTAGGTCCCTCTGATAGAGGGGCGGTATTTCACTTGGGTGACGTCGCCGCTAGGGCAAGAAAAACGACAAGCGTCGCTTGCTGCTGGCGACGCTTGTCGGTGGCATCGTTTTCTTAGACGCAGGCGCCCAAGTCGAACGATTAATAGCCGATATCGTAAGGATGCGGGTTGAGGAAGTCGCGTGGACCTCGCGTCGTGTAATACGGGTAAGTCACTTGCGGCGCGGCACCTCCCATCCCATAGCCGGCGTCTCCGGGGCCTGGTGCAGGCGGAGCGCTGACGCTGGTTGGGTTTCTGCACGGATTAGCGCCAATATGACAGCAGCCGACGCTTCCGACCGCGATGGCGGTCACTGCGGCGAGCAGCGCGATACGTTTCATCTTTTACTACCTTCTCGATTTGTGGGCCTGGTCTGGGTCGTGATTGCAGCGCTGTCCAGCTCGGCGGGAGTCGACGGCGCAATTCGCTCTCCACTCTGCTAAATCGGCGGTAGAAACCCGAATATTGAATAATTCGGCGCCATCGGAACGACTGCGGCAGCTAGCAGCGCTGCGTTTAGAGCCCCGCTTGCAGCCAAGATTGGGCTTGCGCAGGGGTTAAATGCGATAAAATGCGGATCTCAACCTCGTTTAGGTAAGCGCCGATCCGCAGTTCGAGTTCTGATTTAAACTCGCGATAGACGGTCCAGATTCGCTCAAAATGGGCGTTCGCTTCGAGCAGAATTTTTTGAATGTCGACCCGTTGTTGCTCGCTCAGGTTCATTTCGCGCCAAAGTTCCGGCGTGCTCAGCGCGGTAATGCGTTGAACGCGTCGCGGCATCGGAGCGTCTTTAAGCTGCTGGGCGTATAGGTGCAGTTGCTGGCCCTGGCTAGCTAAAACTTGCAGACCGTCGTAACGCGGAGTTTGCGGCGTCGGATGCCCCAAGCTCCAGTCGCGCGACATCTGGGCGATTAAACCCTGAAAGGTCGGGTCCTCGGAACCGGCGGCCGACAATATCTGATCTTTAAACATGCTTAGGGTCACGCCGAAAGTCACTGCGGCGGCCACAAATATGATCGCTGCCGCGCGACGCCGCGCCGCGCGATGAAATTCGACGGCGGAAATCTCTCGGATAATTCGCACGCCCACGCGTAGCAACGCTTTGGTCGGCGGCAGGCGGCGTTCCGCCGTTGGGTTTTTAAATCCGACGCTGGTAACCTGAACTTCAAAAGCGCTGTTGTTCAAAATGAGCTGGGCGATCTCGCCGAAGAGGAAAAACTCTTCTTCATGTTCCGGGTTCACCGTTTGCAGGCGAGTCTTCGCAACTTCAAGCTCGATCGCGAATCCGGCCATTGATTCGTCGAGCAGGCGGACTCGAAACTCCTCTTTGCCGAGCACCAGACGCCCGTTTACGTTTTCCGGCATTACCGGAAAGCGAATCGACGTTCGCCGGTCTACAGCCATTTCGTTCATGTCCGAAAAGTGAAGTGGGATGAGATGAAGACGGTTTTCGCGCCTATCTGAAAGGTAAGATAAAAATCGGGAGGCGGCAGGAATTTCGCCAAATTCCTGGCTGAGCGCTACGCGCTAGAAGGCGGCAGGATCGTTATAATCGTCACAATCGGCGGTCCGTTTGCCTGGAACGCATCAATTGGCAACAATTAGTAGTTGCTCACGTGAATTTCACGTTTCCCGTCTCGCGCGATTCCGCCTGTCGAAGAAATGACTGTAGAAACTCCTCTCGCTGACCAGATTATTGCGCGCTATCGAAAAGCGGCGGAACTCAACCTGCGGCATCCGCTGCGCTGCGGCAATTTGATCTGCCTGGATTCGGATGACGCGGCCGACGTCATGGTGACCGCCGATCTGCATGGTAATCGGCGCAACTTCCAGCGCATCCTCGAACTGGCCGCGCTCGATTCGCATCTCGAGCGACACTTGGTGCTGCAAGAGGTTTGTCACGGCGGCCCCACTTATCCTCAGGGAGGGGGGTGCATGTCTCATTTAATGCTGGAAGACGTCGCGCGACTCATTTGCGAATTTCCGCATCGAGTCCATTTTTTGCTGAGCAATCACGAACTGGCCGAGATGGTTGATTTTCCGATCTTAAAAGGCGGAAAGATGCTCAACCTGATGTTTCGCGCCGGATTGCAAGAGATGTACGGCGAACGAACTTCCGACGTCCGCGACGCCTATCTCGATTTTTTGCGTAGTTTGCCGATCGGGGTCAAAGCGGGCGAGCAACTTTTAATTTGTCACAGCCTGCCGGAAAAGTGCGACCAGCAGCCGTTTGACCCGACCGTCTTCGAGCGAGATTGGTGCGATCAAGATCTCTCTTGTCAGGGAGACGTCGGACGTTTGGTATGGGGGCGCGATTTTCGGCAAGAGAACGCCGATGCGTTTGCCGAGCAAACCGGCGTTCGCTACTTTTTGACCGGGCACGAGCCGTCGACCGACGGGTTTCAAACGCCGAATTCGCGACAAGTGATTCTCGATTGTTGCTGTCAAAACGGTTGTTACGCGATCGTTCCGGTCGACGATGAAATCAGTTATGGCCGCATCTTGGCTGAAGTGCAGCGCTTGCATAAACCGGCGCCGACTCCCTACGGCATGTAAGGAATGCCTTCATGGCTCAGCGGCGAACTAGCGGCGAACCTGTCGGTACGCGGCGCATGGCAGGTCAGTCTCAAGGACTGAGCCAAAATGGAAAATATGTAGCTCGGTCAATTGCGATCTTGGTCGCCTTGTTTATGTTCGGGGCCGTCGCGCTGGTCGTCGCATTGGCGAATCTGTATGAAGATGCGGATAATTGGCTCGCATCCGCAATCATTTTTGGCGCGTTGGCTTTCGTCATTAGCATCCCGTTCGGCTTGTTGCTTGGCAGCCTAGTTGCACAATCGCTCGGCTACTCGCCGCAAAAACGGGTTTGGAGCCCGCGGTTCTCGGTCGCGGGCTTGATGTTCGTCACCTTCTTGTGCTGCGGCGCGGCGACGATGGCGTATTATGCGTTTAACGTCGCCAGCGACGCTTTGCCGCGCAGGTATCTCTTTATCCTAATTACGCTGGCGCTGCCGACTCTGCTGCTGACCGTCGTGAGCGTCGGGCGGGCGTCAATTGCTTGGATGCGAAAACGCCGGCCAAGTCCCTACAATGCCGAGGTCATTGAAGACGACGATCCGCTCAACGATCCGGATTGATGAATCAAGAATGAATGCGGCCGGTGGTTGCAGGCCGAGACGCGTGCGTCTATTTCATCTTCAATTTCGCTCGCCAGCCGGTACGATGCGGAAGCGGAACGTTCAGGCCTTCGTTGTGCGAGTGAACGGTTTCAACTGTGTAAAAGAGGGTCTCGTCGCTTTGAATCGCGATATTTAACAGCCGTTTCAGTCTCCGTCGGCGACAGTTCATATAGATCAGCAAGACTGGGCCGTCGCGTCCTTCGCCGGTCAGGGTCGTCACGCGTTGCCCCGCTTCTCGCAACGCCTTGGCGACCTTTGGACCGTCATGCGGCGAGATCATCCGAACGAAGACATGCCCCATGGCGAGCATTCGCTCAAGCCGGATTCCAACCGCATTGCCTGCGGCAAATCCGCCTGCGTAGGCGAACAAGTAAGCAGGGTTTTCGCCAATGCCGGAGATTACTTCTGAGATCGCGATCGTCCAAACCAGGACCTCGAAAAAACCGAGTATGACTGACAACACGAGTCGGCCTTGCACCACCGAAATGGTGCGCAGCGTTCCAATCGACACGTCGATGATTCGCGTGATGAAAATAAACGCAGCCACGACCCAAACTGGTTGGTCGGCGAGAAACTGCATAAAGATCTCAGAGGTCAGGCGTGGTTATTTGACAAAAGCGAGATTGTCGTCGACTAGAGGCGACGCGCTAACCCCAGTGGTCGCTTCGGCGTGATTCCTCGCCGCTTCGCGTAAAAGTAGAGCGACAAACGGCGACGGGGAAGAGGGGGAGAGACGGGAGGATCTGACCGAGCGACTGGGCGATCTCAAGTTCGCCGGCCGATCAGGCAATTCGCCGGAGCGGTTTGCCGTAGCAGTCGCTGAAAAACGAAAACGAGGGCAAAAAAAGGAAACTGCGCGGATTCGCTTTAAACCGTAGAGGCCGCGTGTTAAGGTGGAAAACCCGCCTATCAAATGCATCCCCTGGAGCAATAGACATGTCTCGCCTTGCGCCGTCGGTCTTGTTGTGGTTTCTTGCGTTGACCAGTTTTGCCGTTGCGGCGCCGCGTAACGTGG
This sequence comes from Blastopirellula sp. JB062, assembly GCA_044439945.1. GTDB lineage: Bacteria > Planctomycetota > Planctomycetia > Pirellulales > Pirellulaceae > Blastopirellula. The sequence goes on along the minus strand of JBITAD010000469.1, from coordinate 270 downwards.
TCTTGTTCGTCACCGACGACCAGGGGAAAGACGCCGGCTGTTATGGCAACCCCGTCATTCAAACTCCGCATTTAGATGCGTTGGCTGCTGACGGAACGATTTATGACCACGCTTATGCGACAACCGCCAGTTGCAGCGCTAGCCGAAGCGTCATCTTGACCGGCATTTTTAACCACGCCAACGGGCACTATGGGCACCAGCATTCCTATCACCACTTTAGCTCGTACGACAAAGTCAAAAGCTTGCCGGTTTATTTAGAGAAGGCCGGCT
>JBITAD010000468.1:0-10573 GCA_044439945.1 Blastopirellula sp. JB062 | reverse complement strand
CTCTTGGCGCTGAATCCTGATTTTCGGATTCGATTCAACTATCCTTATTTGGGCAAGGCCGACGGCTTAACGACTTCGCTCCGCAAAAAGTTGACAGGCGATCGGTACGTCGGCATTGAACTGGAAGTGAACCAGCGATTGGTCGCTCCTTCGGACCAATGGCAATTATACATGACGAACCTTGCCCAAACGTTCGTCAAAGGGGTGCGGCGGCCTGTGAGCTAGCTTCGTCAAAAAGGGCCGCGTTTTTTACGCGATCCGCTACGAGTCGACGGCGATCACCCGATGAAAATGGAGTTGCACTTCGCCGTCGACGACCCGACGAACGCCTTCGACCAGGCAGCGCGGCTCGTTATCTTCCTGCCCAAGACGGATAATGTCGTCTAACTTCATGCCGGGCGGGGTTGTGAACGTCGACTGATGGATGATTTGATTCCCCGCGTCGAGTTCCGGCACAATAAAATGACAAGTCGCCCCGTAGGTCAACATCCGCACGGCGTAAGCGTCGTGATAAGGCCGAATGCCGGGGAAACTTGGCAGCAGCCCATGATGCAAATTGATAATGCGTCCGCCGGCGTATTTCCAACAACTGCTGGCAGGCAGCACTCGCATGTATCGGGCCAGAATGACGTAATCGACTTCAAACTCGTCGAGGATATCGATCATCCGGTCGTCATCCGCTTTTCCTTTCGCGTCGCCGACGTTGCGCCATTCGACTCCAAATTGTTCAGCTAACCCGCGGCAAGCGTCGCGGTTGCCGATCATCACGGCCGGTTCCGCTTTAATTTGGCCGTCGCGCATCGCCCGCAGCAAGGCTAACGCCGGTTCGGGACGAATGGTGGTGCAGATCGCCAAGCGAGGGCGGTCTTGCCGCACCTCCGGCGCCCAGACGCGTATCGACAGATTTTTCAGCCTGCCAATCTCGGTCAACGCCGTTTGCAATTGGTCCAGGCGAGCGTTTTCCAGCTCGATCCGCAGCAGCATGGCGAAGATCGCTTCTTCGTCATGGTCGTACATCTGGATTTCGGCGATATTCGCGCCCAAACTGGTGACGTAATGGATAATAGGATCGGCCAAACCGACGTTGTCGGGGCCTACCGCTGTTATGACGATGCGCATCGAAGCTTGCAGGGACAGAGAAGCGATGTTCAGACAGCCCGGTGCGTTTGCCGGGGCGACTTTCTAATATGCCACAATTTTGCCAACTTGCCGCCGGGCATCTCGGGCGACTGGTCGTAATCTGCCGGTTTTGCTAGATTTATCGAGTCGCGAAGCTCGCAAATTCGCATAAAATTCAACTCCCCCCAGGGGAAAGGAAGGCGGCCATGTCGCTTGCCCAACGCACCAAACCGTATCGTGAAGATCTGAAACCGGGCGAAGTCTTGTGCGAACATTGCACCGCAAAGTGTTGTCGATATTTTGCGTTGCCGATCGATACGCCCGACGAGATGGCCGACTTTGAATTTATCCGTTGGTACCTGCTGCACGATCGCGCCTCGGTTTTTGTCGACGGCGAGTCGTGGTACTTGCTGGTCCATACGACTTGCAAGCATCTGCGCGAAGATAACATGTGCGGCATTTACGAGACGCGACCGCAAATTTGTCGCGACTACACGACCGACGCGTGCGAATACGAAGACGACTGGGTCTATGACATGTACTTTGAAACCCCCGAGCAAATTTGGGAATATGCCGAAGCGATGGCGCCTCGCAGCGCCGGGCAAAGCATCCGCAGTCGCAAGCCGCCGCTCTTGCCGATTCTAAGCTGACCTGTCTTTTATCCAAATTCCATTGCAGCAGCACGGGCGGACGCGAGCCGCCCGTCTTTTCGTTCATAGAAAACCATGTCTGGAAAACCGAAGCTGATTCAACCACGCACGCTCAAGGGATTTCGCGATTATCTGCCCGAGGCGATGATGCCGCGCGAGCGACTGATCGATGCGGCCAAGCAAGTCTATCGCTCGTACGGTTTCGCCCCGATCGATACGCCGGCGCTCGAATACGCCGAAATCTTGAGCGGTAAGGGAAGCGACGAAACCGACCGTCAGATGTACCGCTTTCAAGATCATGGGGGGCGCGACGTCGGTCTGCGATTTGATTTGACCGTGCCGCTGGCTCGATTCGCGGCCCAGCATGTCGGCACGCTAGGCACGCCGTTCAAGCGGTATCATATCGCTTCGGTCTGGCGCGGCGAAAATACGCAACGCGGCCGCTATCGCGAGTTCATGCAATGCGATTTCGATACGATCGGAACCAAGTCGTCGGTTTCCGACATCGAGACGGCGCTGGTCATACATGACTTAATGCGGGCGATCGGATTCGAGGGATTTCAAATTCGAGTCAACAATCGTCAGGTCTTAAGCGGCGTGCTCGAGAAGCTTGATCTGGCGGAAAAGTCGACCGAGGTCTTGCGCGCGCTCGACAAGCTGGCGAAAATCGGCCGCGAAAAAGTGGCTGAAGAAATGATCGCCGCGGCGGGGGCGACCCCTGAGCAAGCCGATCAGGTTTTGCAACTGGCCGAGGTCGCCGGCTCGAACGACGAGATCTTACGCCAGCTCGCTCCGCTGGTCGCCGGTTCGGAAAAGGGGGAACTCGGCCTGGCGCAGCTGCGCGATTTGCTAGCGGCGACCACCGCCGCCGGCGTTTCCGACGCTCGCTTGGCGATCGACGTTTCGATCGCACGTGGACTCGACTATTACACCGGGACGATTTTCGAGACCTTTTTGGATCAACTGCCGGGCATCGGCAGCGTTTGCTCGGGCGGACGCTACGACAACCTTGCGAGTCTCTACACGAAAGAGCAATTGCCGGGAGTCGGCGCTTCGCTGGGGCTCGACCGCTTGTTGGCGGCGATGGAAGAACTGGGCTTAATCGAAAAAGTCAGCACGCCTGCACCGTTGTTTATCCCTTACTTCGACCCCAACAGTCTGCATGCATATCTGCAACTTGCCGCGCAGATGCGCGCGGCCGGGATCGGAGTCGAGATTTACCCGGAGCCGAAAAAGTTGGGGCAGCAACTAAAGTATGCCGACCGTCGCGGTTTTAAAGCGGCGATCATCGCCGGCGACCGAGAATTGGCCGCCGGAGTTTGCCAAATCAAAGATTTGATCGCCGGCAAGTCGTACGAAGAACCGCTTGCTGACGACGCGACGACCGTAATCGCGCGAATTCAGGCAATTTTGAACGAAGCGTAATCATCAGTGACAAGCTGTTGTCACCCTCGGTTGGCAAACTAAGAGCGAAAGCTCGCCGCCGAGGAGACAACCGATGACTATTCGCTCAAATCATTACGAAGCCGCTATCGAGGCCTATCTTCGTCAACTGCAAATGCCGTACGTCGCGGTCGACGAATCGCGTCGCTCGTTGGCGCCCGGCGGGTCTATCAAAAACGTCGACTTTATCGTTTCTCCTTCGGGAAGCGAATTGTCTTGGCTCGTCGACGTAAAGGGGCGACAGTTTCCCTCGGGCCGAAAGAACCGCTATTGGAAAAATTGGGCGACCATCGACGATCTGCAAGCGATGGCGCAGTGGGAGCTGCTATTCGGGCCGCAGTTTCGCGGGCTCTTCGTCTTCGCCTATTGCGTCAACGGCAGCCTGGCGCCGCTGCCGCAAAATATGCTCTTTCCGTACAAGGGAGAGGTTTACGCGTTTATCGGCGTTCGCATCGATCTGTACGCGGCTTGGGCCAGAAAGATCTCGCCTAAGTGGCGGACCGTCGCCATGCCGACCACCGCGTTTCGGCAATTGGCGCAACCCTTGAAATTGTTTCTCGAAACGCCGGTCATTTCAGGCGGAGATTTCGATCGTCGTCGCGCTACCGAAATGGCCCCGTCCACATACTAATGTCAGGATTTAAAACAGGCGTTAAACCGGTCAGCGCTTAATCGTTCGCTAGTCCATACTCGTCCGCTTTCTTTTTGACCGTGGTGCGATGCATGCCCAACGTTTTGGCGGCGGCGACGAATTGCCCTTGATGCTTTTCAAGAACGGCTTGAATCAACGGAGGTTCGACGAGCGACAACAAGCGAGCGTACAAATCTTCGATCGGCTCGCCCCCGGCCAACTGTCGCTGCGCCCATTGGCCGATCAGATCTGACAAGTCAAGTTGTCCTGGCGCGTGCAACGAAGGCGCCGAGGCGGGCAAATGCTCGATACGAATCGAGTCTCCCATACTGACGATCTGCGCGTGTTCTAGGGCGTTACGCAGTTCGCGCACGTTGCCGTACCAAGGGCGGCGCTTCAGCTCGTCCAAAGCGTCCGCCGTGATCGCCGCCGATTTGCCCCCGCCCCCAAGCTGAGAAAGAAAAAATTGCGCAAGCTCCCCGATATCTTCCACTCGCTGGCGAAGCGGCGGAAGCTGCAGTCGAAAGGCGCTGAGACGAAAGTAAAGATCATGCCGGAAGTCGCCCGCTTCGACTTGCGACAACAATTGACGATGCGTGGCCGAAATCACCCGGAACCGGGTCGGTACCGGCTGCCCGCCGCCGACCGGCGTCACTTCGCCATGTTCTAACGCACGCAATAATTTGACCTGGGCGGCGGCCGGAATGTCGGCCACTTCGTCCAAAAACAGCGTTCCGCCGTTGGCAATTTGCAAAAATCCAGGTTTGGCGTCATGCGCGTCGGTAAAAGCGCCTCGGATATGGCCGAACAATTCGCTTTCGACCAGCGACGGACTAAGCGAAGCCAGATTGACCGCCACGAACGGCCCAGCGGCGCGACTGCTGTGCTGATGAATGGCGCGGGCGGCCAGCTCTTTTCCCGAACCGCTTTCTCCTTCGATCAGCACGCAAGCGTCGGCGGCGGCCGCTTGGGCGATTTTTTTAAAAACGGTTTGAATCGCCGGCGAATGGCCGACCATGCCGTCGGGCGGCAACGCCGCCGATGCGGCTGGCAATTCGCCGGTCGTTTCGCCGGGCATGATCGCACGCTCTAGCGCGCCGGTGATCGTCGCCGCGTCAAACGGTTTTACGACATACTCAAACGCGCCGCTCCGAACCGCCGCGACGGCCGTTTCGAGATCGCCGAATGCCGTGATCAAGATGATCGGCGCTTGATTCGAAGCCGAGCGAATCGCATCGATCGCCTCAAGACCTGACATGCCCGGCAAGCGAACGTCGAGCACGATCGCCGCAGGGCGAAACGCATCGAGTTTTTGCAACGCTTCTTCGGCCGACGCGGCGACTTCGGCGTGGTGCCCTTGCGCTTCGGCTAGCGAACTGATCGCCCAGCAAACGCTAGGCTCGTCGTCAACGATTAGAACTTCCGCCATCGGTTATTGATTTCTCAGATTCATCAAATGAATTTCAAATATCGTTTCCGCTTCTGCGCGGCGATAGCTCGCCTCGCCGTGATGAACGCGGGCAACTTCGCGCACGATCGTCAGACCCAGCCCGATTCCTTCGTGCTTTGAGGTAACCAGCGGGTCGAACGCGACGCTTTCGAGCTCTTGCGGCAGCCCAGGACCGTTGTCGGCGACGATTAAGCAAATGCCGCCTGATATTCGACTTAATTCTACGCGCACTTCTCCCGGCGTCTGCCCATTGCAGGGCGGATGCGACGCGATCGCCTCGACGGCGTTGGTGACCAAGTTGACGATCACGGTCTGCAACAGCGTCGCCACGCCGAGCAGCGGAAACTCTCCCTCGCTCTGAAACGTAATGTTGACATGGTGATGATGGGCCAGCGGCTGGACCAGCGGCAACGCCTCGAGCACAAGTCGGCGCAAGTCCAAAGGTTCAAAGTCGCGGCGCTCTTCTTTGCCAAAATTGACGATCGCCTGCAAATGGGTCGAAATCAGCGCCAACTGCTGGTTGGCGATCGCCATGCTTTCGTCATCGGCGTGCGGGCACTGCAACGCATGAATATCCAAGGCCAAGCGGCATCCGGTCGCCGCATTGCGAACCTGATGTGCGAATCCCGCGCCCAACTGGCCTAAAACTCGCGTCCGTTCAAGCGTTCTAATCTTTTCTTCGTAGGCGGCCAATTGATCGGCAAGCTGATTGACCGCATCCACCAGGTCGCGTACTTCGTCGTTGGTCAGTCGCGGCGGAATCGGCGAAGCGTCGCCAGACGCGATGCGATCGACTTGGTTTCGCAGCATCACAATCGGCGCGGTCACATGATGCGCCAGCGCGAAAGCGACGACGCTTAAGACTGCGAACCCGGCCAGGCCGATCCAAAACGGCGGGCCGGCCGCCGACGTCCAAGCCTTGCGATACGAGTCGACCGGGTAAAACATATGCAGCACTTGGCCTTGCTGTGCTGGCCCATGCAAAGCTGCGCCTGCATGAAAATAGGCTTGCCCGCCGATCGAGATTTCTTCGCCCAGCGCTAATTGATCGATCGAGTCGGTCAGACGCAAGCGATTCAGCTCTCGCGCTTCAATCCCTTCTAGGGTCGCGCGTAACAGTTGGCCGTCGAACGTCACGGCGTATTGAGCGCCCGATAGGCCTTTCATTTGCTCCAACACGGCGTCGCTCAGCGGAAAGGTCGCCGATTGCAATACGCTCGCCACGTCGCGCAGTCGAGTTTCAATCTTGGTTTGAGCGTTGGCGACCGACATTTGCGCCGTGACCAACGTTACCCCAATCATGATCGCCAGCAAGACGCCGGCGAAGGGAAGCAGAAGCTGAATGCGAAGCGGCCAACGCATGAATGAGGATACGCAAAAAAAGGAGGTGGAAACGTTTCGGTCTATCCTACTCGAAAGAAAGCGGCCGCTGTTCTGTCGTTTTTATCGACATGATTGTCGGTCAGCGCGACATGCGGCCGGCAGGGCTGACCGAGGCAAGCCCATAAACCAGGGCAATTCCAGGTTCTCAAAACATAAGTCGCTTGGCATTTGAATTGCACTGGCTGCGTTACTTCTGCAACCCATCCAATTCCTACCTACGGTACCCCCTGGAGAGGCGCTAGATGTTAGTCACGGGACGAAGAACAGGCTTTACCTTGGTCGAACTGCTGGTGGTGATCGCCATCATCGGCGTATTGATCGCCTTACTGTTGCCGGCGGTGCAACAAGCCCGCGAAGCGGCCCGCCGCATGCAATGCAGCAACAATCTGAAACAGCTAGGACTGGCCATCCACAATTATGAAAGCACGTTTACGAAATTTCCGGCCAGCGTGATCATTGATAGCGGGTCGGCCAGCAATAATGGCGCTTGGGGAGTTCATGGGCGAATTCTCAACTATCTCGAGCAAGACAACCTGTATGACCTGGTCGACCTCAATAGCGCTTGGGACGGTCAGCTGGCGATTCACGAAGTCAAAATTCCGGTCTTCGCATGTCCGAGCGATCCCAAGTCAGACGAAGTGCGCGAGACGCGTAATAATTCTCCGCCCGCCGCGCCAGATCGTCCTTCGCTATATCCGACGACCTATGGCTTTAACTTAGGGACTTGGTTCGTATGGGACCCGATTACGCGCCGCGGCGGCGACGGCATGTTCTACCCGAACAGTCATCTCTCTTTCGCCGCGGCCACCGACGGAACAAGCAACACGCTGTTGGCGGCCGAAGTCAAAGCTTGGATGCCGTACACCCGCAATACGCAACCTACGTCGACGGATATCCCTACGAACGTCGCCGAGGCCGAAGCGGCGGTCAGCGCCGCGTCGTCAGAGTTCAAACCGAACACCGGGCATACCGAATGGCCGGACGGCCGGGTTCACCATACCGGGTTTACGGCGACGATGACCCCCAATACTTACGTCAACTTCAACGATGGAACCAACGACGTCGACGCTGACTACAATTCGTGGCAAGAAGGGAAAACCGGCGGCAACGAAGGACCGACTTACGCCGTCATCACGTCGCGCAGTTGGCATCCTGGCGTCGTGCAGGTCGCCCGGGTCGACGGTTCGGTCTCTAGCGTCGCCGAGACGGTCGAGTTAGGGGTATGGCGAGCGATGGCGACCCGCAGCGGCGGCGAGGTAATACCGACGAATTAAAACGGATCAGGCGAACCTGCCGGCGATCGCCCTCCTTCGATTTCGGCGAGCAAGAGAGTCGATCTGCCAGGTTCGCTCGCGTAGGAATCGCCTCGAAAGATTCGGTGCGACATCGTTGAAGCCTGGCGGGCAAGAAGCTCGCCAGGCTTTTTGCTGCGCAGCGAACCGTTCGATTTTGATCTCCCGCTCGGCCGCGACTAAGATAAACGAAGCGAAATCGGGAGATGTTGATCTCTTTTGCTGCACGCTTTCCTCGAACCGGCGGTCCTTCTATGAGTTCGAAGCTGGCCCAATTGCGATGCCCGCAATGCGCTAAATCGCTAGGAATTCCGCGTAAGTTGGCAGGCAAAACCTCACCTTGTCCCAAGTGCGGCGTGCAACTGGCCATTGCCGATGATCTCTCGCAACTCAGCGTGCGATCGCCGTCCGACGAAGCCGAGCCGATCGTCGCTGAAGCGGTCGAACCGCCGTTGGCGATGTCAGTCGAAAAAACGGAGCCCTCTCGCTTTCCGTGGCTGATCGCCGCAATTGTCGGCGTCACCTTGTTGACGCTGGTTTTAATTGGAGGCGTCGTTTGGGGATTGTCGCAATACGCCGCCCAAAAGCCGACGCCTGGGCATACGCCGCCGTCAGCCGTTTCCGTAGATGAGGCGGCTACTCAAGCGGATCAAACAGCCGAGCCGGAGCCGGCGGAAGCGAAGCCCGCGCCCAGTTCGCTACCGGACGAAGGCCCGAAAGGGGTTGATTCAATCGAAAGCTAGTGAAAAAAATGAACTGCCTGAGCGGTGCGAAGTCGCTCAGGCAGTTTGGGTTCATCCGTCAAGGTAAAGCGAGCGTCGTCGTTAGACGGCGATCAACTCTTCCATTTCCTTCGCCAGTCGCTTGCGAGCGACGTGCAAGCGACGCTTGATGGTGCCGATCGGGGCATCGAACTCGTCGCTCATCTCACGCAGCGATTGTCCTTCGACATAAAAGGCGCGAAGCGTTTCGCGATCGAGATCTCGCAGTTGAGCCATGCCCGAATGGAGATTCTGGGCTCGCTCGCCGTCAATCATCGCATGCAGCGGAGTTCGACGATCGACGCAAGTCGCCGCCAAAGTTTCCGGTTCGGTCGCCACGTCGGGCGGCCGCCGCACCGCGCGGTTGATCGCCATGCGGACGGTAATCGACCGCAGCCAACCCGGAAACGCGGCCTGCTCGCGCAGCTGATCGATCTTCTGCATCGCTTGAATGAAGACGTCTTGGCATAACTCTTGCGCCTCGGCGTAGTCGCGGAGCCGCTTCAGGGCGATGGCGAAGACGACGGCTTGAAACTGCTCGACCAACTGGCCGAATGCGTATCGGTCGCCGCTTTGCGAAGCGGACACTAAAGCGATCATTCGCTCTTTTTCATCGAGTTGCGAAAAATCAGTCATCGGAAGCTCTCTCTCGTATGGCTTATTGGGAACTGCTGAGGACGCAGAGTCGGCGGCAGGCGAAAGGTGCGTGCAGCCGCGAGTCGGCCGAGAGCAGGCGGCGTTTGGATCGACGCGAATGCAAACCGAAAGAATGCAATCGACGCAGACCAAGCGCGACGAGCTCAGACGCCGTCGGGGCGAACCTTGCAGACGAGAAGCGAGACGAATTGTCTGACGCGGATGCGTCTTAGCTTCTGCCTATCCAGGTCGGCGACGCTTCTGGTCGCACAAAACCCCAACTAAACGCCGGCTGTAGTTGGCCTGGTTGTGATGAACCTGATAGCCAACACGCGCCGCCGAGCCATGACTGTTTCAAGCCGCCGCCCTGTTTTGTGGGCGGGGTGAAATACGTCATGGCATGACCATAGAGGCGCATTCGCGTGAAGAACCCAACGCGAATGACATCAACGGCGACCGCGGCGACGCGGGCGATAGCAGCGACAACAATGTTTTCGCGGATGTTGATAATGTCGTTACGCATTGTGGATTCCTCCTACGCGGTTGCGCAGTGAGAGAGTGAATAGAAATGTTTTCCCCGACCTACCCTGGTGGGGAACGTTGAAATATAACGTGCCGCCCAATAGACGACAACTTCGTGAAAAAATTACCGAAGTCGACAACCCGCCAGGCAGATCGTCGAATCTCCGATTACAACGTGCAATCGGCTCGGCACATCAGCTAAGACGATTCTCGGGTCAATTGGTTCACACGCTATGCAGATATTTTCAGAAAATCTTTTCCCCAGTTCGTACGGTTGCTAACAATTCTGCGCAACGCATTATAGATAAACGGCTTACGTCGAGTCTTTCGCCGGGTGGAAACTTAGGCCAGTAGCCCGGACGGCCAAAAAATTCGCCTCTATTTCGGCACTAGTCGCCTTAAAAGCCGATTTTCGTGCCTCGGCCTCTTGGGTTCATACAAGCGACCGATCAGCATGCATGTGATTGCCGCAATGCAAATCGATCATGAGGGCAGAGAGACTTCTTTGCGACGGGGCCGCCTTGTGGGCAGGCTTGGGCGATCGCAAGTGTAAATTGCTCAGCGAATCCGCCAAAGCTGCGGATTGTTAGCCCCAGAAAGAATTTTGAAAAACAAGGGTTGACAAATAGTGGGACTTTATTGACAATGATTTGAGTTGTTTGTGTTGCGCGCACGGGCCAGCGTCG
>JBITAD010000467.1:8770-10670 GCA_044439945.1 Blastopirellula sp. JB062 | reverse complement strand
TGACAACGCGGTAAACCTGTTGCAGTGGGGCCTGTTGGGCGAAATTCATCACATTCGCGCGCAGTGGCACCGCGGCAACCTGCCGGGTCGCGACAGTTGGTGCCAACCTCTTCCCGGCGGCGAAGTTGACGCCAACGGCAAACTGGTCGACAAGATCTTGAACGGGATGAACAAGTTCAAGAAGGCCGCCGAAAACGGCAAAGACGGCGATCCTTCGACCGTCGCCAAAAACTGGGCGTTGTACGAGCAGTACAAAGCCTGGAACGAAGACCGCAACATTAAGCCGGAGAACTTCGGTTATCAAGAGTTCGAACTGGCGGACGGTCGTAAGGTCTCGGCCTTGGAAGAACTGTGCCGTTGGCGTTTGTGGGATCGAACCGGCGGCGGTTTGATGGCCGAGCTCGGCAGTCACCAGTTGGACGCCGCGTCGATCTTTATCAGCGCCATGCGAAAGCAAAAGGATGGCAAAAAAGTTCATCCGCTGACGGTTCATGCCACCGGCGGTCGCCATACCTTCCCGTATGATCGCGACGCCGACGATCACGTCTATTGCACGTTCGAGTTCCCCGGACCGGGTTACGACGCCGATGAGGTCGGATATTACGATCAGTTCCGCGACTATCCGAACAAAAAAGAAGGCGTACCTTCGTACGAGCAAGACCCGAACAAGAAAGTCGTGGTGACCTACTCGTCGATTAACGGCAACGGGTTCGGCGGCTACGGCGAAGTCGTGATGGGAACCAAGGGAACCTTGGTGCTTGAGACCGAACGCGACGTCATGCTGTACAAGAATGGCGCCGGTCCGACCTCGAAAATCAAGGTCAATAAAGACGACAAAGACGGGCCGACGATGGATACCCAAGCGAGCGGCGCGCCGACGCAAGCCGCCAACATCGCCAGCGCCGCAACGTCGGGACCGGTTAGCCGCGGTTACACCGAAGAGATCGAGCACTGGGCTTACTGCATTCGCAATCCGGCTCCGGAAAACAAACCGAAGTGTCATCCGGAAGTCGCTATGGGAGACGCCGTGATCGCGTTGACTGCACGCTTGGCGATTCAGCGAGCGAATCAAGGCAAGGGCGGCTTCGTGCAGTTCAAGCCGGAATGGTTCGATCTAAACAGCGACGCGACCCCGGAAGCCGACTTGGCCTAGTCCCCTTCCCTTTGCAAAAAATGTGAAATCTTTGACCGCAGCTTATCGGCTGCGGTCTTTTTTTTGCGCTTGTCGTCAATCGCGCGTTGCGAAAGTGCTATCAGAGGCTTAAATTGCTTAAAGCCTGTTTCCAAACCTTATTTCGGGTTCGATTTCCAGATTTTGGCGACTCGCTTCGTCGGTCTGCATCGACGAATCGTAAAAGATTCGCCTGCTTCGACCTCCTTGCATTTCGCCAAAATTCGAAAATCTCGGGCACGAAAACAGTTTTGAGACCGGCGCTAGAACTACCGCGGTTCGGCGTTTGGCCAACGATTGGCTGACGCGTAGGTTTGTTTGAATTCATTTTCATCAAGGAGTTGCAACGTGGCAAAATGGCCCTTGGGCGTGTTCGCCAGCATTGACGCAGGACTGGGCGTACAGTTGTCGGTCGCAGAAGAATTGGGCGTACCGACGATTCAGTTGCATGCTCCGCAAAAAGAATCGCGCACCGCGGAAAACGCGGCGAAGTTTTTAGAGACGTTGGCGGCGATGGATATCACCCTAACGGCCGTGTTCGGCGGTTTTGAAGACGAAAGCTACGCCGATATTCCGACTACCAAAGAAACGGTCGGCTTGGTGCCGCCGGCGACGCGAGCCGCGCGTTTGACCGAGATGAAAGAGATCGCCGACTTCGCCCGGGTGCTCGATTGCGATGTTATCGGTTTGCACGTCGGATTTATTCCGCATGACCAAAACGACCCGATG
>JBITAD010000467.1:5446-8760 GCA_044439945.1 Blastopirellula sp. JB062 | reverse complement strand
GTACGCCGAAGTGGTCGCCGTGACGCAAGAGTTGTGCGATCACTGCCAAGAGAACGAACAAGCCTTGCACCTAGAAACGGGGCAAGAATCGGCCGAAGGCTTGTTGGCCTTCATCGCCTCGGTCGATCGACCGAATTTGCGCGTCAATTTTGATCCGGCCAATATGATCTTGTACGGAACGGGCAATCCGCTGGAAGCGCTGAAAATGGTTGGCGCGCATGTCGGCAGCGTTCATTGCAAAGATGCGAAATGGTCGGACCAGCCCGGCGTAACTTGGGGAAGCGAAACTCCGCTTGGACAAGGCGACGTCAACATGGAAGCCTTTTTGCAGACCGTCAAAGAGATCGGTTATACCGGGCCGTTGACGATCGAACGCGAAATTCCGCAAGAACCGGAACGGCAAAAAGCGGAAATCGGCGCCGCCGTCGAATTGCTCAACGAACTGAAGACGAAGATCGGTTAGCTTTCTTTTGAACGCGTTCTTTGGATGCTGGGCGAGGCCTCAGCATCCAAAGAATGATGAGCAGCGGAATGGCGACGATCGCCGCTTTTTTCCAAACCGAAGAAGCGACCGCCGCGACGATTGCGACCAAGACGATCGCCAGCGAGAGCCAGACCGGCAGTTTCGATATCTGCGGGTAGGCGAGCCATAGCATCGCGAAGACCCCCCCGACCTTGATCAACGCCCCTTGAAAATGCGCAAGCGACGTATCGCCCGCGTCGACCAGAAAGAGGCCGCCCCCGATAAGACAACAAACGAGGGCCACGATGCCGATTTTGGTGCGAGAGTTCACGATGGCGATTGCCGGTTGAGAGATCTAACAAGTGGCGACGAATCAACGAGACGAAACGCTTGATTCGTTAGATGCGATCGAGCGAATCGAGCCAACGAGCGATCGTTTGCCGATCGTCGTCGGAGAGTTCGTCGGCTCCGCTTTTCACGCTGCGATGAACGACCGGAAACTTCATCTTAGTGAGGGCCGCATCGATTTTTTTCAGGCCTGCCGATTGCGGCGAAGCGTCGTCGTAAAGCGTGAATATCGCTAGCCGATGAAGCGGGTCATTGTCGGGCGGTTGCACGCCGCGCGGGATAGGCCCGGCGAAACTGACGACGCCTGCGATCGCTTCTCGGTTTTCAAACGCGACGAGATAAGCCATGGCGCCGCCGCTGCGCTGGCCGACGATCGCCGTCCGCTCGACGGCGATATCGTACTTGCCGGCGAGTTGTTCGACGCATTGGCGAATGACGCCTGATTCGGAGCGAGTCCAACGCTCGTTTGAAGCGGGCGAGATCGATAGCAAGATGGTTCCGGACTGTTGGCAGACCTCTTTCCAGGCGTCAATGGTCGCTTGCTTGTCGACTTCGCCCGGCTCTTGCAGCAGCACCAGCAGGTTTTGTGCGCGGCTAGGAAGATAGTTGTCGGGAATCCAAGCGAACGCGACGTTCGGCTCTTCGGCCAAGCGAACTTCGACTTCGCCCGTTTGCGGCGGTTGAGCGGGCGGATCAATCTTTTGGCGCCATGCAGGCGACAGTTGGTTGGGCACGACCGTCGGGAGCGTCGCCAGAGTGATCTCGGCGCTCTTCTCTTCTTCGCCGCGTCGATAAACGAGAGTCGCGGTCGTTTCTGGCGATAAGTTCGAGATTTGGCGGCGAAACTCGTCAGCGTTTGCGGCGGGTTGGTCGCCTAAGCGAATGATCGTATCGCCGGGCGTGAGACCGGCGGAAGCGGCAGGGCTCTCTGGCAAAACGTCGCGAACGACGACCCCATCGGCGTCGCGGATGGGCAAAACGCCCAAGAAAGGATGCGCGTACGGAATGAGCTCGGCAGTTAGCGTCGCTTCGATTTCGACCGAAGCGTCGTCTCGTTGCAGCGTTAAGGCGACGACGTCGCCCGCGTAGAGCGGTTCGAGTTGATGCTTGAACTGGGCCTGATTGACGACTTGACGCCCTTGAATCGCGGTGACGACGTCGCCGGCGAGAATGCCTGATTCCTGAGCGGGCGAGTTGTAGCGGACGGCGCCGATTACCGGCTGATCGGCCATGACGTCGTTGCCTTTCAGACTGATTCCTAGCAGCCCTTGGCGGAGATCTTCGCCGTCGATCATCGTTTTTAGGCGAGGCAGGATCTCGGTTACGGGAACGGCGAAACCGATGCCGGAGTCGTACCAATCGGCGCCAGCTTGCGGGCCGCCGGCTTGCGGCGATAACGAAGTAATGACGCCGATCACGCGGCCATGAATGTCGATTAGGGCGCCGCCGTAGTTGTTGGGCGAAATTTTGGCGTCTGACTGAATCGCCTTGCCCCACACCCGGTTGCGAGCGCTTAAGACGCCGACCGAAGCGTTGGGATCAGACGGCGAAAACGACTTGCCGACGGCGATCGTCCATTGACCGACGCGCAGTTGATCGCGAGGCACGAACTTTGGCACGACGAGCGGATCTTCCACGTTGATCTGCAACAAAACCAAATTGCGGCTATGGTCGCGGGCGACGATTTTGGCGGCCGTACGTTTGCCGTTGGGAAGCGAGGCGAGAATCGACGTCGGCTCATGCACAAAGTTGTAGCCGCTAGAGAGCAGGTATCCGTCGGCCGAAACGACCAGCGCGCTGCAAGGTCCGCCTCCGGCAAGTTGGTCGCCCACTTTTTCTAGTCCGCCGACCGTTTCGATCTGAATGACCGAAGGAGCGACGATTTCGACCGCTTCGCGGAGCGCTTTTTGTTCGAGCGTATTGAGATCGTCATCCGCCCGGCTAACGGCCGAAAGCGAAGCGAGCGTCGTCAAAACGAGCGACAGAGATACGAAGGAGGATAACTTATTCATTGAGTACGACTTCTAGAAGTTCGTCGCCGCGAAGCAGCGTAAGACGGACCGGATCATCCCGATCAATATAGGTTAGCTCTTCACGTAGGTCGCGTTGCGAAGAAATGAGTCGCCGCTCGACGAACATGACTAGGTCGTTCGGACGCAAGCCGGCCTCGGCGGCCGGCGATTCGGGGGCGATCCGCTCGACGAAGGGAGGCGTTTTCGGCAAGACGTCGGGTAACAGAATCATGCCGAGCTGCGCCAAGGTAATCGGCTGAGCCGGACGATTTTGATTATCGTCGCGCGATCGAGGCTGGAATCTGCCGCTTAGGATGTCTTCGACCGAAGTGCGCAGTTCGCGAATCGGAATCGAGTAATTGAGCCAAACGTTGTTCGAGGCGTTGCGAATTTCTTTGCCTAAGACGCCGGCGATGCGTCCTTGTTGATCGGTCAAAGCTCCGCCAGCGGCGCCAGGGCGCGCTCCAGAGCCGCCAACCACAGGTTCAGGT
>JBITAD010000467.1:0-5436 GCA_044439945.1 Blastopirellula sp. JB062 | reverse complement strand
GGGCCTTTGTAGCGGACTTCGGCAGCGCTGCGGCGACCTTGCAAGTCGGTGATTGCGGTAATGTATCCGTGCAAAACGCTGGCCGGCTCGTCGCCGGTGGCGATGCCGTACAAATTGCTGAAGGTCAGCACGCGTTGTCCCGAGGTCAACTCGACCGCCTCGTCAAGGTTGAAGTATGGCAAGTCGTCGGCGTCGACCTTGAGCACGGCGACTTCTAATTCAGGATCGGCGCCGACCAACTCGGCCGTGAATCTTCGTCCGTCATCGGCGACGACCGTAATCACGCTAGAGTCGAGTACGTAGCTCCAAGCGGTCAAGACGTGCCCTGCGGGAGAAATAACGAAACCGCTTTGGTACGACTCTAACCCGCGCAGACCGCCGGCGCCGAAGATTTTGACGATGCGCGGCTGTGCGGTGCGGATCGTCCGCGCTAAAGACGATTCGCCGCGAGCCGGAGCGACCGAAAGGGCGATGCCGCCAAGCGAAAGCATGAGCGCTATTATGAGCGTACGTCGTATCATGCGGCGTCCTTGGGGTCTGACGACGAGAAGGTCCATTTCAAACCATGCAGAATGTTATAAATTTGGTCGCCTCGACGAATGACGATTTTGGTCGGTAATCGCACGTCGTCAAACGTTTCGTAATCGAGAAAGCGTAGCTCGCACGGGTCGGAATCGGCCTCGGGAAACATCTCCATCGCGATCAAATCACCGGAGTCCGGGGCGAAATAAAAGCGAGTTTCGATCGCGTCGTAAAGCCCGACCAAGACGTCGAACCGCTCTTCGATCGAATCGAGCGGAGCCGTGCCGAGATACGAGACATCGCCGTATTGCTCGACCCCTTGCAGTTGTAAGCGTTGCCAAGCGTGCAGCGCCAATAGTAAGCCGCCGCTGCCGTCGGGTTGCAGTTTGTTGGTGAGATCGCCTTCGATCTCGATCGCCGATTCGCGGCCGGCGACGGTCGCGATCGCTTTTTGCGGCGACAATTGAATTTGGGCCGCATCGCCGTCGGCGAGTTGTCCGGCCGTTTTCCAGACGTCGGCGGTCGCCTCGGCGCCGCGGTTCCAGGCTTGCCAGACTCGATTGCGTTGTTTGAGATTGAAATAGTAGTTGGAATAGCCGGTGCGCGCTTCGTACAGCTTCTTTAGCTTTTCCGGGGTCGGGCTTTTCTTATCCGGGTGATCTTCCGGCTTCGAGCCGTCAGGGCTGGGCGGCGCGACCGACTTTTGGATTTTAGCCAGCAACTCTTCTCGCGAATGGACGCCAGCGAGACGGACGATAATGTCGTGACGTTCGCCGCCGCGAAAGAAACCGACCGGAACGCGCCAACCGCGCGGATAAATGCCGAGCGCGTTTTTGAATCCGTTGACCGTGGTGACCGGCTTGGAGCCGAACGAGACGAGTTCGTCGCCGTATCGCAAACCGCGTCGATAGGCGTCGGAGGTATCGAGGATATTAGTCACGATGACCTCCCCTTCCGAATCGGTCGAAACGGTCGCGCCGAGCGTCGCATGGTCGACGACTCGCCCGCTCTTTAGGTAGCCGAGAAAATTCATCACTTGATTCATCGAGATCGCATACCCGACGCCGACGTTGACCCGACCTCTTTTTTCGATCGAAATGCGTCCGTTGATGCCGATCACTTGCCCGTCGCGATTGAACAGCGGCCCGCCTGAGTTGCCGGGGTTGATCGAGGCGTCGGTCTGAATGCAATCGGTATATTCGATCAAGGTGCCGCTGGGATATTGATAACGACCGACCCCGGAGACCATGCCCCAAGTGACCGTCGGCTGCATGTCGGTCGCCAGCAAAAACGGATTGCCGATGGCGAAGCACCAATCGCCGACTTCGACTTTGTCGCTGTCGCCGATTTCGGCGGCGGGAAAATCATCGCGACCTTGCAACTGTATCAAGGCGACGTCTCCGACCGGATCGATGCCGACGATCACCGCGTCGTACAGGCGCCCGTCGGACAGGCTGCACTTCATGAATGAGCCGGCCGGATCGGCCACGTGATAATTGGTGATCGCATAACCGTCGCTAGAGATCAACACGCCGCTGCCGCCGCCGGCGGCGCCGGCGAAGACGCTGACCGTCGAGCGGGTCGCTTTTTTGATCGCCGCGATGCGGGCGTCTTCGGCTTCCAACACTTCGGGCGCTGGCGCCGCACTGCCGATGCGCGTCGAGGCGAGCGGCGAAACGGCGACCAAGCAAAGGATTGCGAAAGAAGTACGTGTCATTTGATTAGCCGTGGTTGGCACAGGTAAACGCGATCGCCCAAATCACCGTTGCCGGCGAAATCGACGACGATTTTTAAGCGTCGGGCGCCGCGAACGTCGCCATGGACGCTGACAGCGGCATGATTGGAGTCAAGCTTTTGATCGAACAAGACCGACTTGTCGGCGGTGATCGTCAATTGCAACGGACCGCTCGCACCTTCGGGAAGGCCGGCGATCGCATGAAATTGCCGTACGTCATCCGGCAATAGATAGGTGCGTTCGGTTCGGGCATGCATCGCGATGCCGTGAGCGAACGTTTTCGTCTTGCCGTCGACGACCAGTTCGAGCGGGGCCGCCGCGCTACCGACGCGAACGTCGGGCGCGTAGATCAGCGAAAGTTGATCACGCGACAAGTTCGAAGGAATAAAGCTGGCCCAGTCGTCTTGGTCGGGCGAAAGATCGGTCAGCGAAATGATATTGCCTGCCGCGAAATCAAGCGTTTTCACCGCCGACATCGGTATCGCCAGTTTGGCGCCAGAGACGGATTCGACGCGCAAGACCGCATCTTGACGTTCTAGTTTGCCGGCGAAAATCATGCTGCCGTCATGCAACGCAAGCTTGCACAGCGGAGGGGCCAACTGGCGATTGTTGCGCTGATAAAACAAGAGCCCCGCTAATTTGGAGAGAGGGATTTTCGCTTCGAGTTCGTCTAGCTGAATCGCGGCGCGGCCGTCGGAAATCGATTGAATGATCGCCTCTTGATACGAGAGATCGTCGTTGCGACGAATGACGAGCGCGTCGCCGAGAATCTCTTCGTCTAATAGCTCCGTCCAGCGTTGATCGAAAGCGCGTTGATCGTCGTCGAAACGTAACATCCGCAGCGCCGCCGCAGGCGCTTGGAATTGTTCAAAGGGGGGCGAGTTGGCGACGAACTTGCGGTTTTCTAAGGAGAAATTTTGCACGTTCAACTGCGAACCGTCGGCCAGTTGCAGACGCGCGCCTTGCGGAGCGGGCGAGGTCGCTTCTCCCGGAAAATCGACGCGCATTAGCGAGTCGTAAGCGAGTCGCTCTTCGCCGACGCTCGTTAACAAGCCGAGATCGTCCGACGTCAGTTGGCGCAATTCGCCTTGCAAATTGCGACCGTCAAGCGTCTCGACATCGACGGTGATCGCCGTCGAGATCGTGGTAGCGGCGATCAAGATGAGCGGAATGGAACTCACTTCGAATCCTCTTCGCGGGCCAACTTACGGAAATATTCTTCGATCACTCGGCGGTAATGCGATGGAAACTCGTTCGAGATATGCTGCAACGCTTCTTGGCGCTCTTTCGGCGGCAAGTTGCCCCAATTATCGCCGGGGTTCATCTTTTTCGGGTCGACGTTGCCGGGGCCGGAACCGCCGGCGGGCATCGACTGATCAAGCGGACTGCTCGGTTGCGTATTGTTGCCGCCTGATTGTCCGCTTTGCGATTGCTGCTGCTGTTGTTGCATTTGCTGTTCAAGGTCTTCGATCATTTTGTCGAGCTTGGCCACGACGTCTTCTTCCTGCGTGCGTACTTTTTTGCCCGCCCTTCCGAGGTCTAGCCGGCGTTCGATGTCTCGCATCAAACGGGCCACTTCGTCAAGCGAATCGGTTTCGAGCGGTTGAATGTCGGCCAGCATTAGCTTGGCGACGGTCAAGTAGCGAGGGGCGATCTGATCTTGATTGGTGAGCAGCGTACCCAGCGTGGCGACGCAATCTTCTTTCTTCAGCAAATAGTGTTCGCAGACGGCTCGATGAAACAACAGTGCGGCGGGATCCGCGACCGTTTCGACCGGTACGTCTTGGAGTTGTCGATACGATTCGTCGAGCAGACGTTGTTCGGCGAGCCAGCGACCATATTGAAAGCGTAGATTATCGCGCATCCAAATCGGAAACGGCTTCGATTGATCCGTCAGCCAGGCGAACGGGGGCAATTCGGTCGTCGTCGCTTGGGCGCTTAGGGTTAATACCGCTAGCTCGCGTGCGTCGGCGTCGAGGATGGCCGCCGTTTCTAAGATGCGTACGCCCAAATCGGCCGCCGACTCGTCGGGGGCTTGCTCGGGCCAAAGTTGCGAGACGGCGTCGGTTTGCGCTTCGGGCGCGTCTGATTCGGTGAGCCAATCGATCAGTTTTTGGCGGATTTCGGGGTATTGCGGGTTCTGCCACTCGGCTTGTTTCTTTAGCGCATCGGCCGCGCAGAGCGTCGCCGCGGTCGCGCAACAAAACGCAAGCGAAAGGAAGAGACGCAATTTCATTGGTTTTTTCCTAATACGTTGTCTTGCGTGATTTGGTAGACGCGCTGTTGACGCTGGGCGAGCACCCGCAGCGCGTCGAGCAACTCGTCGCTGGTGGCCTGACCGACTTCGTCCTCCAGATCTCGCAGCAGTTTGGCGTACCGATCAGTCCGTTGATTGATGCGAACCTGCATCGACTTAATCAATTTTAGCTCTTGGATCTTATTGACCAGCGCCTCATCTTGCGGGCCTTGTTGCTGTTGGGGCTGCTGTTGCTGTTGTTGTTTGCGTTCTTCCTGATCTTTTTGGGCTTGCTTCAAAGCGGCCAGCAATTCTTCTAACGAATCGATCACGTCTTGCTCAAGGGTTAGGGTCAACGGATCGATCTTCGATTGACTCAAACGGTTGGCAATTTGTTGCATGTCGTCGCGCAGTTGCTGCACCGCTTCGGGAAACGCGATCGACGAGCCTTCTTCTTGCAGCAGCGTGAGCGCCTTGTCAGCTTCGAGCACGATTTGCTTTTCGGCGAAAGCGAGTTTGCCGGCTTGAATATCTTCGGCGGCGCCGCGCTGCGGTTCTGGAATTTGCGAAAGGCGTTCGGAGTCGTCGTAAACTTTTAGCTGCATCTCTAACATTTTGGCGAAGCGCGCTTCGAGGCGAGCGAGGACGCGCTCGATCTCTTCCTCGCGCAGTTGACGTAACACCTCTTCTAGCTCGGCGATCGCTTTGGCCAGTTCGCGTTCGGCCTCTTTTTGTTCTTCGATCGCTTCGTCGCGTTTGGCGTCGTCGAGCTTCTTTTTCGCCGCTTCCATCCGCTTTTGCGCTTCCTCAATGCGCTGGCGCGCCGGAAAATCAGGCTGTTGCTGTTGTGGATCTTGCGGTTGCTGTTCTCCGCCTGGAGAGGGTTGCCCCTGTTGAGGCTGGCCCTGTTGAGGCTGGCCCTGTTGAGGCTGGCCCTGTTGAG
>JBITAD010000466.1:0-10699 GCA_044439945.1 Blastopirellula sp. JB062 | reverse complement strand
AGCAAACGAATGTTTACTCCGGCTGGAACCAAAACCTCGGTTTTGGCGAAGGTGCGAACCGAGCGTTGCTGACGACGCCCATTTCGGCCTATCGATGTCCTTCGACGCCGGGGGCGCAGGTGGCGACCTTTCCCGGCATTACTTCCGCCTCGTTCAGCGCTGACCAAGACGCGATCGGCTCAGGAATCGCATACGAGGCGACGGCGGTCGACTATCATGCCCCGATTTCGGTTCGCATTCCGCCGATGGATACCTCGTCAGATCTTCTGTCGGGCGCAATGCCCCAGACTTCGTCAGTCGGTTTTCGCGATGTCACTGACGGGACCAGCAACACGATCTTGTTCGGAGAAGTCGCCGGTTTTCCCAAACTGTACAATCGGCGTACGGCGGTTGGAGACAATTACCCGGTGTTCGGTCATTTGGGAGGTTGGACCCGCATTTTGCCGATTCGCAGCGATGCGACCGGGGCCGCCCTTTATGGCGGAAATTGTCTGATCAACTGCACGAACTACGCCTCGGCAAACCTGTACTCGTTTCATGCGGGCGGCGCTCAAATCTGCCTGGTAGACGGCTCGGTCAAATTCCTGTCAGAGTCGGTAGAGATGGACACGTTCTTTCGTTTGATGGCGACCCAAGACGGCCTGCCTGTCGGCGATTATTAAAGCGTAACCAATCGATTCGTTCGCAATATCTCAACCTTCCTATCGAGCTACCGTTGCAATCCGTTCTGCCGATCCTGTGTGCGCTGCTGGCGACTGGCTTGACGTTACGCCCCTGTTGCGCTGAGTCGCCCAACGTGTGGGGCGCTTTTCTGGGCGCCGGCCACTCGGCGATTGACCCAAGCGGCATTCCCACCACCTGGTCGCCGGAAGAAAACGTCGCCTGGTCGGTCGCTTTGCCGGGCTATGGACAGTCGAGCCCGGTCATCTTCGGCGATCGCATTTTTGTGACTTCGATCGAAGGAGAGAATAAAGAGCGGAACATCGTTTCATGTTACGACCTGAAATCGGGAGAGAAACGGTGGCAACGCAATTTTCCGAGCAGCGACCCAGTCAAGAATAGCACCTTTGTCAGCCGGGCCGCCCCGACTCCGGCGGTCGACGCCAACGGCGTCTACGCTTTCTTTGAAAGCGGCGACGTCGTTCTGCTTACGCATGCCGGCGAGGAGGTTTGGCGAAGGTCTTTATCAAAAGATTATGGGCAATTTGAAAACGAGTACGGTCTCGGCGCATCACCGGTGTTGATTGACGGTAAGCTTGTCTTGCTGATCGACCATCCGGGGCCTTCCTATCTGATTGCGATCGATGCGGCGACCGGAAAAACGGCGTGGAAAACGGATCGCGAAAGTCGCGGCAGTTGGTCGTCTCCGATGCTGCTGAAAGTAGGCGAAGAGACGCAAGTCTTGTGCAGTTCTGGGGGAACGATCGACGCCTATGCGCCCCAAAACGGCGAGTTGCTTTGGGCAGAGCAGGGAATCGGCGGAAACCGAATTTGCAGCCCGTTCGTCTTTGCCGACGGTACGTTTTTGGTCGGCTCGCAGACCAGTCGCGAGTTCAAAGACGAGGATTCGGTGAAACGCTCGAACTTGGCGATGCAGGTTCGTCGAGAAGGAAAAGCGTGGAAAACGGAAGTTCTTTGGCGGAACGAAAAGATGACTCCCGGCATGGCCTCGCCTGTCGCCTTCGGCGGGCATGCGTATTGGGTCAACCGATCTGGGGCGGTGATGTGTTTAGACGCCGAGACCGGCGAAGAACGGTATACCGAACGGCTTCAGCAGTCTTGCTGGGCAACGCCGCTGGGGATCGGAGATCGACTCTATTTGTTCGGAAAAGACGGCTTAACGTCGGTAATTTCGTTAGGGTCAAAGTTCAAATTGCTTGCCGAAAACCAACTCTGGGATCCCGACGCCGTCGTCGTCGATCCATCAATCGTTGAACGCGAAACCGAACCGCGCCGCAAAGCGGCCGCCGCGATGCATTCCGGGCCGGAAGTGATGGGCGTCGCCTGCGTTAGCGGCAGCCTGATCGTCCGAACGGGTGATCGCCTTTATTGCATTCGATCGGCTTCGGCCGAATAGTCGGAACGAAGCGTTCGCGGCGATGAAACACGCACGCAACGTTTCTTCGTCGGCTCTGGGGCCGCACTTGCGCAGTTGGCGGTCGGCCGGAGCTTTCGTAGGTCGTCCGTTGTCGATAAACTGGGCAGTTTGCTCCATTTCTTGCAGGATCAAACATGCCGATCTTTGGCGCTCATATGTCGATCGCCGGCGGTTATTACAAAGCCGTCGACGCCGCCGCGAACGAATCGATGGAATGCGTGCAGTTGTTCACCAAGAACAACAATCAGTGGCGCGCGAAAGAGATTACGGAGAAAGACGTCCAGCGTTTTCGAGATGCGCTCGATGCGCAGAAGATTCGCCACCCGTTGTCTCACGCTTCGTACTTAATCAATATGGGCTCGCCGAAAACCGAATTGTGGGAAAAGTCGCGCGACGCGATGATCGTCGAGCTGCAGCGCGCCGACCAACTGGGGATTCCTTACGTGGTGGTCCACCCGGGCGCGTTTGTCGATAGCAGCGAAGAAGAGGGTATCGCCGCCGTCGTAAAAGCGTTAGACGAGGTAATCGAAGCGACGGAATCGCTCGATTCGATCTGCCTTTTAGAAACGACCGCAGGGCAGGGGAGTTGCCTGGGGCATACGTTTGAGCATCTCGCCGCGATGTTAGACGGAGTGAAGCGAAAAGATCGGGTCGGCGTTTGTCTCGATACTTGTCATATCTACGCCGCCGGCTATCCGCTCGGCACGAAGCAAGAGTACGAATCGACCTGGAAACAGTTTGAATCGTTGATCGGGCTCGACAAGCTAAAGGCGATCCATCTGAACGACAGTAAAAAGCCGCTCGGTTCGCGAGTTGATCGGCACGAACATATCGGCAAGGGCTGTTTGGGCGAAGAGCCGTTTCGGTTATTGATCAACGACGCTCGATTCGAGCAGATGCCGATGTATCTTGAAACGCCTAAGGGAGAAGAAGAGGGCGAGAGTTTCGACACGCGAAATATGGCGACTTTGCGGCGACTATTGCAGTCGTGATTCGAATTCCACTTACTCTGGGGGAAATGCCGTAGTCGGCGAAATGAACGTTTGGTGAACCGCGGATGAAGTCTCGCGTTTCCCGCTTCTTGCGTCCCAAAAAAAGAGTGCGTCATCCGCTGCGCGCGATATAAACGGCGGCAGGGGGATTCGCTCGACTCATCCAACTGAGTCGAATCGCGGTTGGGGACTGCAGCATGAACTACCATTGTCCGCTTTGTGAGACGCTTGGCGTCGTACCTGACGAAGCGCGCGGCCATGAGGTATTATGCCTGAAGTGTCGCCGAAGTTTTTTTATTCCTGATCGCAGCGTCCAAGAGCGGATGCAGTTAGGCATCTTGTTCGCGGCGCGGCGAAACGACGGCGAGGTGATCCGCGAGTTCGCCAGTCAGCAGGCCGATCTAAACGTTCAAACTTCCAAAGATGGGCATACGCCGTTGCATATCGCTAGTTTGCATGGCAAGCTGCACGCGCTAAAAGAATTGTTGGCAGGCGGCGCTCAGTTAGAGATTAGAGCGACCCGCACCGAGCAAACGCCGCTGATTTACGCTGCGCGAGAAGGCCATGCCGAAGCGGCGACGATGTTGATCGACAAGGGAGCGAATCTGCATGCTCGCGACCCCGACGGATGCGGCGCATTGCATTGGGCCGCTCGCAAAGGATTTTTGGACGTGACGAAAGCGCTGGTCAAAGCGGGCGCCGATTTGCAACTGACCAACAGCAACGGATTGCGCCCCATTCAATTCGCCGTCGCTTATCATCGGCCGGAAGTGCGCGACTATTTGGTCGCCGCCGAGCGCGCGGCAGGCTTTATCCAACGTCAGATTTCAAAGAGCGATAAGAACCAAACGATGAATCGGGTTTTGTTCGGTTTTGGAGCCAAGAAGCCAGGCGGATAACTTGGCTAAGCGGGATCGGGCGGATCCTCGCCCAAGTCGGCGAGTCGCACCGTCAGCAAGTCGGCGGAATCATGATCAAGGTGCAGCGCTTCTCCGCTAGGCAGACGAAAGGTCCAAATCGAATCGTCCGCTTCGCGCGGTCCGGCGATGATCTGGTCGCCGATCGCTAGTTGCCCGTGTCGACGATCGCCGGCGATCGCCGTGATCGTGCCGCGATGCCCGTCGCGCAGCAAGCTCGCTTTGACTTCGGCGCCCGGCACGAGATCGACGAAGTCTTCCGGTATTTCTTGACCATGCGGGTCGCGCGTGGGGTGCCCCAGTCGGTCGTCAAGGTAGTCGACCGTCGCCTCATCGTTTAAATGTTCGAGCAAGTGAGCGCGATCATGCAGCGAATCGTCGGGCATGCCGACTCGTTGCAAATAGGTTTCCCAAATGCGATGCGCCCGCATTAGACGTCGCGCTTCGACTTGTCCGGCCTCGGTCATGATGTAGCCGGCGGGGGTCGTTTCCAACAGCGCCATCGCCGTCATGTGACGTAAAACGCGGCGTAGCGTCGCCGGAGGCGCTTGCACATGCTCGCGTATCGTTTCAAACCGAGTCGCATGCGTTTCGTCGCGTCGCAAACATCCGAGTACGTCTTCGATCAAGTGCTGCGGCACCAGGCTCCAGCGGCGGATCGTGGCCGACAGCAGCCCGTTGTGCGGCGCAAAAATTAATACCGCCATAAATTGCAGTGTGCCTGCCATGACGATCGACGAACCGGCGCCGATATTAAACCACGCCGATGCGTAGACTCCCAGCACGACGCTGCTGACGCCGAACGCAGCCGAGAGGGTGAGCATGGTCGACAAACGATTGCATAGCAGATAAGCGGCGGCGGCCGGAGTGATTAACAAGCCGACGACTTGAATAATGCCGACGATCGAAACGGCCGATACGACGACCAACGAAGTGCAAGCCGTCATCAAATACCCGACCAGCGGCGCCGAAATGCCGACCGACGCGGCCATGATCGGATCGAAACTGGTCAATTGCAACGGCCGATAAAACAAAATGACGACGAACAATACGACTGCGGCGACCGTGCCCATCATCCATAGGCGTTCGGCGTCGACCACTAAAACGTCGCCCATGACCATGTGCATTAAATCGACATGGATCTCGCTCGAAAAAACGCTGGCCATCGCTCCGCCGAAAGCGAAGATGCCGGTATACATAATGCCGATCGCCGTGTCGTCTTTGATACGTGAAGCGCGAGAGACGAACCCGATCAGCAGCACCGTCGCAAAACCGGCTAACAGCGCGCCCAGGATCATGGCGCCGAAGTGCGCCTCTTCGCCGGCGATCAATTTCATGACCAAATAACCGCCCACGACCCCGGCCAGCATCGAGTGAGAGATGGCGTCTCCTAGAAAGGCCATCCGCCGCAAGACGATGAAACAACCGATGATCGATGACGCGACCGCAACCAGCGAGCCGGCGAACATCGCGCGAAACAGGTAGCCGCCGGAGACGAGCGGTTCGACGAACCAGTCATATAGCAGGTTCATTTTTCGCCTCCTGTCGAGACGGACCGCAAATGTTCAAACGCTTTTAGCGACCCCTCGTATACTTCGGACAGCAAATCGGGCTGCAACACTTGTTGCGGAGAGCCGAATGCGAACAGGCGTTGTTTAATGAGCAGCAGCGAATCAAAGTATTCAGCCGCCGTCGCCAGATCGTGATGTACGACGATCAGCGTACGCCCCGCTTGTTTCGTACGATCGAGCACTTCGAGCAAGGCGCGTTCGGTTGCGGCGTCGACCCCGGCGAAGGGCTCGTCGAGCAAGAGGATGTCGGCGCCTTGGGCCAGGGCGCGGGCCATGAAGACGCGCTGTTGTTGGCCGCCTGAGAGTTGTCCGATTTGACGACGACGATAGTCGGACATGCGGACTGTTTGCAGCGCCTCGTCGACATGCCGCCGATCTTCCGGCGTAGGGCCCCAGGCCCACCATGGGATTTGCCCGTAGCGTCCCATCATGACGACTTGTTCGACCGTCACCGGAAAGTCCCAGTCGACGGCGCCCCGTTGCGGCACGTAGGCGACTAGCCGACGCGCTTTTTCTGTCGGTGCGCCAAACAAACGAACTTCGCCCAAATCGGGCTTCAGAAAGCCTAAGATCGATTTAATCAGCGTCGATTTGCCTGACCCGTTTGGACCGATGACGCCGACCAACTGTCCCGCTTCGATCTGAAACGAAATATCGAGTAAGGCCGGTGCGGGGCCGTAGCTGACGGTCAAATGTTCGACTTCGACCGCGGGGCCTGGGTTGCGTTGAATCATGGGCGACCTCCGCCTGGCTCAGACGCATCGCTCGACGCTGAAAAGCTGATGGCGCCTGATAAGGCAGGAGCGCCGGCAGGCGCCCAGACGAAACGTTCGGCGATCGGCTCGTGTTGTCGCTCCGAATAGATCGCCGCTTTGGCAAAGAGCGGCGGGCCTGGAGTTTGCGGAATCGCTTCAAGGAGAAATTCGTTTTCTCCCAAGGCGATTTGGTCGATCGAAGCGATCTCGATCTTTTCGCCCGCCGTTAGCGGGTCCGCCGTTTCGTATAGCGTTTTGCCGGCGAAGCTGACTTTGACCGCGGTCGAGTTCTCGAGATCGGCCGCGAATTGATCGGGCCCGGCGTCAAACGAAAACTCGATTTCTAACCGATACGTTCCCGTCGCATGCTCCAAAGTTTCGACTTGCGGCGCAGCGCCAAGGCGTTGCTCGTCGAGAGAGAGATAGAGCTTTACCAGCGAAAGAGCCAGCGTAGCGGCAAGAATTGCAATCAAGATGCGCATAGCCTGATTATTTTAATCCAGTTGCGATCGTCAGCACGTTTTCGCGCATCATGCCCAGATACGTTTCGCCGGCGGTACCGGGCGGTCCCATCGAGTCGGAATAGAGCGTACCGCCGATCTCGACCCCTGCTTCTTCGGCGATTTGTCGAATCATCACGGGGCTGACGGAGGTTTCGACAAAGATCGAGCGGACTCCGAATTTGCGGATCGAGTCGACCGTTTCGCGACGCCGTTGGGGGGTGACTCCGCCGCCGACTTCCGAACCGGTCGACCACCCGACGGGCGTGGCCGCCGTAAAGCGATAGTCGCGGCAGAGATAGTTAAACGCGTCGTGGCTAGTGACTAAGATCCGTTTTTCGACCGGAATCGTATTGAATTGACGGCGTATCCAGGCGTCGAGCGTGCGCAGTTGATCCAAATAGAGCGTCGCGCGGGCATGGTATTGGTCGCGGTTTTGCGGATCGTATTGGCTAACGGAGTCACGAATATTGCGGACGTAAACCGCCGCATTGGCTGGAGAAAACCAAGCGTGCGGATCATGCGCCGCCCCATTTTCGAGATCGAGCGGAGTTGCGCCCGTGACGCAACTGGTGATCGGTTTGCCAGCGTTTTCGGCCAGTTTGCGCATCCAGTCGGCGCCTTCCAAATGCCATCCGTTGTCAAAGCAAATCGCGGCACGCGCGACCAAAGCGGCGTCGTTCGGCTTGATTTCGTAGACATGCGGGTCTTGCCCCGGGGCAAGGATCGAGCGGACCTCCATTCGATCCCCCACAACATGCCGCACGAAATCAGCGACTTGAGTGGTGGAACATACGATTAACGGCTTCGATTCTTCTGCAGCGACGTAGGAAAGGGACGTTAGGGTAAGCAGAATGGCTGCAAGGCAGCAAATGCGTCGCATGTTTTTCGAGTCTCAGAAAGTATTTTTTGATGCACCAAAAAGTATAGAAGGAGGGCCAATTCGCCGTCAACTCCTTTTCGACAGGTTTTTATCGGTTTGCGAACGGTAGAATCGGTTTAAACGTCGACTGACGAAGAAGACTTGATCCGTGCCGTAAACTGCGTCGAAAAATTGACCCCAGGGAGCGACCGCGATAAATTGCAAGAACGCTTCGACGAACGGCGAGAAGAGATGAATTCGCAAATTCGACGCTACGTTACGACAGACGTGGTAGATCCGGTGACACTGACATACTTCAAACGTTACCGCATGGAAATCGATCTCGCCGAGGTTCCCGGTCAGCCTATTTTACCACCTCTGACGTATCGTTTTGTACCGTGGCGGACTGAACTTATCGAGGCGCATGCCGCCAGCAAGTTCGAGAGTTTCCGCTGGGAGATTGACGCGAACGTCTTTCCCTGTCTGGGCGACCCCGAGGGATGCCGCCGGCTAATGTCAGAAATTTCGCATCGCGACGGATTTATCGCCGGGGCGACTTGGCTGGCCGAATTTCAAGACGACGCGACCGGAATGACGCTGCCGGTCGGCACGGTTCAAGGGGTGGTCGATCGTACCGGCCAAGGGTCGATCCAAAATTTGGGCGTCGTGCCGGAGCATCGCGGCAGCGGTTTAGGCGGCCGGTTGCTGTTAAAAGCGTTGCAAGGGTTTTACGACCATGGACTGCAGTACGCTTATTTAGAAGTGACCGCGCAAAACGAAGGCGCGATTCGTTTGTACGAACGTCTGGGCTTCCGAATTTCTCGAACGGTCTATAAAGCGGTCGAGGCCGCTTGTCCCTAACGCTTGATCGCTTGCGGCCAGTTTCGCCGCGCCCTGTCAGGTTGTCGATTTTCAGGGTAGCGTCTCTAATAAGGAGCTTGATTTCCCTGTCCCGCGGAATACGTATGTCTGAAAGCGCTTCGTCAAACATCCATCACGAGACACTGCCCAACGGCATGACGCTGGTGCTAGAGCAAATGCCGTGGTTGGAATCGGCCGCGTTCGCCTTGCTGACGCCTGCTGGCAGCGCTAGCGACCCGAAGTCGCAGCAGGGCGTTAGCAATTTGCTGTGCGATTGGGCGCAGCGGGGTTGCGGCAACCGCGATAGCCGGCAGTTTATTGAAGATCTTGATAATCTGGGCGTCTCGCGCGGCGCCGGCGTGGCGACCTCGCATACCAGTTACGGCGGGGCGGTGCTGGCCGAAAATCTTGGTCGTACGTTGGCCATTTACGCCGACGTCGTGCAATCGCCGCATTTGCCTGAAGACGAGTTCGACGAAGCGCGGCTCGTGTGTCTGCAAGAATTACGAGCGCTTGACGACGACCTGTATCAACAAGCGATGTTGCAACTGCGCAAGCAGATGTATCCCGATCCTTGGGGTCGAGCCGCGTACGGCGACGCGGCCAGCGTCGAAGCGTTAACCGCGACCGCCGCCAAAGCGCACTTTGCGGAACATTATCGCCCCAACGGCACAATTTTGGCCGTCGCCGGCAACGTCGATTGGCACGCGACGCTCGACGAGGTCGCTCGCTTGTTCGGAGACTGGAAATCGGTCAAACCGCCGCCGATCGTCGAAACGGCGAACGACGAGATTTATCACCATATTTCGTTTGATTCGAGCCAAACGCATATTGGGGTCGGCTACGCGTCGGTCCCGTATAACCACCCAGACTATTTTCTCTCGCGTGCCGCCGTCGGCGTGATGAGCGACGGCATGAGTTCGCGCCTTTTTACTGAAGTGCGCGAGAACCGCGGCCTTTGCTATACCGTCTTCGCTTCGATCCATACGCTGCTGGATCGCGCTAGCGTCTTGTGCTACAGCGGCACCAGCACCGAACGAGCACAAGAGACGCTCGACGTCTTGATGGCCGAACTGGTCCGACTGCGCGCCGGAATTGAAGAGAACGAATTGACCCGCTTGAAAGCGCGGATCAAGAGCTCGTTGGTGATGCAGCAAGAGTCGAGCGCTTCGCGGGCTGCGTCGTTGGCCAGCGATTGGCGACACCTGGGAAGGGTGCGAACTTTGGACGAGCTGACTTCGATTCTCGACGAATTAAGCTGCGAATCGATCAATCGCTATTTGCAAGATAACCCGCCGCAAAATTTCCGTTTTACGACGGTTGGCGCCGAAAAATTGGAGATTCCCGTTGCAGTTTCGTCATGAAGTTCTCGAAAACGGTCTGCAGATCGTCGCGGAGATTAACCCCAACGCTTATTCGCTCGCTACCGCTTTCTTCGTGAAAGCGGGCTCGCGTGACGAAACTCCGGAAATCGCCGGAGTCAGTCACTTTTTAGAGCATATGGCGTTTAAGGGGACTCCTCGCCGCTCGGCTGCCGACGTCAATCGCGAACTTGACGAAATGGGTTCGCAAGCGAACGCCTATACCAGCGAAGAGCAGACGGTTTACTACGCCGTGGTGCTGCCCGAGTTGCAAGCCCAAGTGATCGACCTGTTGGCCGACATCATGCGCCCTTCGCTGCGCGTCTCCGATTTTGAAACGGAAAAGCAAGTGATCTTGGAAGAGATCATGAAGTACGACGATCAGCCCCCGTTCGGCGGTCATGAGCGGATCATGGCTTCGTTTTACGGCGATCATCCGCTGGCTAACAGCGTGTTAGGAACGGCCGAAACGGTCGGCGCGTTGTCGGCCGATCAGATGATGGATTACTTTCAGCGCCGCTACAGCCCGCACAATATTGTGCTGGCGGCGACCGGCCGCGTTGATTTTGATGCGTTGGTCGAACAAGCGAAGCGTCTGTGCGGCGATTGGCCTCGGGTCGAAACGTCGCGTGATCTATCGCGACCGACCGGCCTGCCCGGTTTTGAACTGGTGCATAAAGAGTCGGCGGCTCAAGAATATTTGATTCAATTAGCCGCTTGCCCCGCATCGGAAGACGCCGATCGCTACGCCGGGCGATTAATGACCACCATCTTTGGCGATG
>JBITAD010000465.1:0-10738 GCA_044439945.1 Blastopirellula sp. JB062 | reverse complement strand
GGTGGTTCATTATCCCGATCCGACCGATGCCAGGGGATTAGCCCGCGTGATTCGCGTTTATGGCGCGACGTTGATGTTTGCGACCCCTACGTTTTTGCAGTACATCTTCGGCGTGAGCACGGCCGAAGACTTGCAGTCGTTGCGGACGGTGATGGTGGGCGCCGAGAAATGTCCGGACGCGTTGCATGATCGGTTCGAGTCGATCTTGCCCAAGGCGTCGTTGCTGGAAGGGTACGGCATCACCGAATGTTCGCCGGTCGTTTCGGGAAGTCGCCCGGATGATAGTCGCCGAGGAACGATCGGCAAGCCGTTGGACTGCGTCGAGATGTTAATCGTTCATGCCGAAACGTACGAACCGCTCGACGACGGAGAGACCGGTTTGTTATTGGTGCGCGGCGAAAGCGTTTTCGCCGGATATTGGAAACATGAGGGGCCGCAGCCTTTTCTCGAAATTGCCGGCAGTCAGTGGTACGTGACCGGCGATTTGGTCAGGAAAGACGGCGACGGCTTTTATCACTTTCGCGGGCGAATGAAACGGTTTTTGAAGATCGGCGGCGAAATGGTTTCGTTGCCGGCGCTGGAAGAACCGCTGATCAACGCGTTTCCCGCGGGAGAAGAAGGCCCGCAAGTCGCCGTCGAGGGAATTGAGCGAGAGGGGGGACGGCAGATCGTGCTGTTTACGTCCGCCGAAATTACGCTGCGCGACGCCAACGCCATCATTCGTCAAGCGGGGATGCAAGGCGTGATGCGACTTGACGAAGTGCGCCAGGTCGAACAGATTCCGGTGCTGGGAACGGGCAAAACCGACTATCGAACGTTACGAAACTGGATTCGCGAAACGCCGAACGCCGCCGCGGAAAAAACGGCGTAAAGGGGACCGGCTGTTTTCCTGCATTAGCCGCAAAGACGGATGGCCATGATCGTATTAGACAAGGTTTGCAAAACTTGGGATCAGGGGAAAACGTTCGCCGTCAAAGATCTTTCGCTGCGCATTGCGGCGGGCGAAGTGTTGGCTTTGTTAGGCGGGTCGGGATCGGGCAAAAGTACGACCGTAAAGATGATCAATCGATTGATCGAACCGACCGCCGGCCGTATTGAAATCGACGGAGAGAACGTAAGCGAGCAAGACCCGACGGCGCTTCGGCGGCGGATCGGTTACGTCTTTCAAAGCATTGGGCTTTTCCCGCATATGACGATTCTCGAAAACGTCGCGATCTTGCCGAAATTGCTTCGTCAGGCTCCGGCCGCCTATCGAGAGAAAGCTCGCCAATTGCTGGAGATGGTCGAATTGCCGGCCGCGCAGTTCGCCGATCGGTACCCGCATCAACTCTCGGGCGGGCAAAGACAGCGCGTCGGCTTTGCGCGAGCGCTGGCGGTCGACCCGAAAGTGATGTTGTTGGACGAGCCTTTTGGGGCGTTAGACCCGGTGACGCGCGACAGCTTGCAGACCGAGTTTACGCGGTTGCAACAAGAGCTCCGTTTTACGGCGGTGCTGGTGACGCATGACATGGCCGAGGCGTTGCTGTTGGCCGACAAAATTGCGGTCATGCGAGATGGCGAGCTCTTGCGGCTGGGAACGCCGCGCGAGTTGCTGGCGGACGCCGGCGACGAATATGTGGCGCAATTGTTAGAGACGCCTCGTCGCCATGGCCGCCTGATCAATGACTTGGAACGCAGCGCCCCCTGACCGTCGAAAGCCGAAGCGTCATGCCTACGACCGAAATATTGGACCAGATGCAATTTTTGCCGCAACGCTTGGCGGGGCACATCTTTCTTTCGTTCGTGGCGTTGTTGCTGGGCGGCTTGATCAGTTTGCCGCTAGGAATTTGGTGCTCGAGGCGCAAGTACGCCCAATGGGTCACGCTCACGTCGGCCAGCGTGATTCAAACGATTCCGAGCTTGGCGCTGTTGGCGGCGATGGTTTTCGCCTGGGGAAGAATCGGCTGGGTTCCGGCCTTGATCGCGCTGGTGTTGTACAGTTTGCTGCCGATCTTGCGGAACACGATCGCCGGCATTCAATCGGTTGATCCTGCTTGTCTTGAAGCGGCGCAAGGATTAGGGATGAGCGGCATGCAGCGGCTGCGATTGGTCGAACTGCCGTTGGCGGCGCCGACGATCGTCGCCGGAATTCGTACGGCCGCGGTGTGGGTGGTCGGCGCGGCGACGCTCGCCCAGCCGGTCGGCGCGACGAGTTTGGGCAATTATATCTTCGCCGGTTTGCAAACCCTCAACCCGGTGGCGCTGGGGGTCGGCTGTTTTTTCTCGGCGGCGTTGGCGCTCAGCATCGACGGCTTGTTGGGCCTGCTAGAGCTGGCGGTACGCAAGCGTAGCGGTGCGCTGGGCGCGGGGGCGGCGGTCGGTTTGACGGCGATCGTGCTCAGCCCTTTTCTCTTTTCGTTCTTGTCGCTGACCGCGGTCGGCGGCGAGCCTGCGGCCGAGCGAGACGCGATCGATACCGCACAGTTCGCGCAGCGCACTTACGTGCTCGGCGGCAAGGGGTTCACGGAGCAGCGAATCTTGACCAAGGTTTTGCAAGACGAATTGCGACAGGTCGGCCGCCAGGTGGAGTTGAAAGAGGGAATCGGCTCGGCCGTGATTTTTCGCGCCTTGGAAACGGGACAGATCGATTGCTACGTCGACTATAGCGGGACGCTGTGGGCGAACGTGATGCGCCGCGACGACTTCGTATCGTCGCCAGAAATGTTGATCGACTTGGCGACCCGACTGAAAGCGAAGCATCACGTCATTTCGTTAGGCGCGCTAGGGTTTAGCAATGACTACGTCTTTGTGATGAAGCGCGAGAAAGCGGCGGAGTTGCAGATTCGGACGTTGGACGATTTGGCCAAGCATGCCGACGGGTTGAATGCGGTCACCGACATCGAGTTTTGGGAACGCCCCGAATGGGCCCGCGTTCGCGAGGTCTATCGATTCGACTTTAAAAAGAAGCGGTCGATGGACGCGACGCTGATGTACGGCGCGATTGCCAGCGATAACGCCGACGTGGTCGTCGCGTTTCGGACCGACGGCCGAATCGCGGCGAACGACCTGGTCGAAATCGCCGATCCGGCTCGGGCGCTTCCCCCTTATGATGCGGTGTTGCTCGTCTCGCAACGCATGGTCGAAGACGCCGTCGCGGTCGATCAATTGCGCAAGCTGATCAACGCGATCTCGACCGAAGAAATGCGAAACGCAAATCGCTCGGTCGATATCGACGGCGGTTCGATCTCGGCCGCCGCCGCGATGATCATGCCGCAGCGATAAGGCGTATCGATTCTTCTCGACCGAAGTGCGACCCGACCAGGATCTGATGATCGCCGACCTGCGCGCCGCGCACCTCGACCCGATCTCCCGGCCGGAGCGACGACTCGTAGCCGATATGAAAAGAGACGATCTCGATTTGCTCAAGCGTCTCGTAAACGACCGGGTAGAACAACGATTGACGATGATCGGAGATCGTCAGTTGAAGTTGCGCCGCCGCGCCGCGACCCAGCGGCAGCGGATCGGGCGTTGAGTTCCAGTCGCGCACCCCGCGGACGCTAAAACGGACGCCGCAATAGTAGCCTTGGTTCGATTTGCGGCGCAGCAGTCGGGCGAACTGATCGTCGGTCAGCGAAGGGGGACGTTGGATATGTTCAGCCGTCATCGGCCGCAGATCGGCCGAGTCATAGATTTTGTCTGCGCTAGATAGCCAGGTTTGGCAATTTTCCGTGCCGTAAATGACCAGGTCGATGTCGGAATCGGGCTTGCCTGATCCCCATAGCAGCGAGTCGGTCAAACCCCAGGCCGAAGTGGGAATGTCGAGCAGCGACGCCAAGCGGTCGACAAGCTCGACCGATTTTTTCAGCAAACCGCCCGGTTGCGTTCGGCGTAATTGCGGCAGCCGATCTTCGCTGCGGTAATGCTCGGCGACCTGATCGAAAGGGACTTGAATGATCTCTTGCACGTAGTGCGGATAGCGCTCGCGTAAAAATTGGATCGCCGCTTGGTAGTCGCCGAGCCATTTGACCCCGTCGACGTACTTGAGTCCGCAAGTCGCCTGGGTCGCCGAGTGATGGTAGCCCAGCGCATTAAAGATCAGGCCGTCGCAGGTGCGGAGATAATCTTTGTCGCGAAGTCGCATGAGCCGATGGCGGAAAGAGACGTACAAAAAAAGAGGGACGTCATCGACGTCCCTCCTTTCGCGATGATCGCTCGGTTCGGTTACAGAGGCTTGATGCGAATGTTCTTCCAGCGAACTTCGTAAGGGCCTTGGCCTTTGCGGATGCCATGGACTTGTAATCCGATAAAGCCGCTCGGGTGCGTCTCATAGATTTTTTCATCGGTCAGATCTTCGATCGGCTCGCCGTTGATGAAGGTTTGAATGCGGGGCCCCTTGGCGACGACTCGGTAATGATTCCACTCGCCGTTCTTAAAATGATCGTGCGGCTTCAGGCGTTCTTTGGGCGTTAACCAACCGCGACCGGTCGCTTCGCCGTAGACGTAGCCTGCTTCGCCGACGCTTTTTTCGATCTCGACCTGCGGGCCGTTGACTCGACCGAATTTCTCTTTGTTTTTCGACTCGGCGGTTTGCGAACGGATTTGCACGCCGGAGTTTAAGCCGTCGTCGCATTTGACGTCGAATTCGAGCTCGAAGTCGCCGTAATCTTTATCGGTGCAGAGAAATGAGTTGGGGCTTCCGTCGTTCGTTTTTCCACGGATGATTCCGCCTTCTTCGACGACATAGGTCGCGGTACCGTTTTTTTGCGTCCAACCTGACAAGTCTTTGCCGTTAAAAGGCTGAACCCAGCCATCTGCGGCCAACACGACGGCAGGTAGGCAAAGCATCGCAACGCTCGCCAACATCAAATAACTATTTTTACGCATGCTGTCTTCTCCTTGGTATTTCATGGGGCGGGTAGGGGGGAGGGCGGAAGGTGGCATTATGTACTGAAGCGAATCGACCCGCAACGCGAAGGAAAAAATAGAGACGCTTCACCGCCCAGCAGCCGAAAAAAATAGTCGACTCGACGAACGAGACGGTTAGGATTCTTAGCGATTAGAAGAGTCTTTGCTGTCGACCGCTGCGGTCTGGGCGACGAAATTGCGTCGTATCGAGCGAAAAATCGGTTCGATCGAGCCCGAACCGTCGCCGGAAGACGCGAAAGGTTTGATCAATTTGCTGGGCGATAGGACCGTCGCCGCGCATTCGCTCGCCAAATTTGCTGGTCGTCAATTGGCCGCCGCGAACCGCGCGGAGGCGAGATTGAACGCGCTCGCTCGCTTCGGGCAATTGCTGCTCTAGCCAGCGTAAGAAGATGGCTTGTACGGCATGGGGCAGGCGCAAAATGGTGTAGTTGGCCCCCTGTGCGCCTGCTTCGGCGGCGGCGGCCAGCAGTTGCGGAATTTCGCTATCGTTCAGCCCGGGGATGATCGGGGCGGTCATCACATGAACCGGAATCCCAGCGGCGGCGAGCTGTTCGATCGCGCGCAGTCGCGCGGCGGGACTGCTGGTCCGCGGTTCCATTTTGCGGGTCAACGTTTGATCGAGCGAGGTCAGACTGACGCTGACCCGCACTAGGTTGCGCCGCGCCATCGAGGCCAAGATCTCGACGTCGCGCGTTACCAATGCGTTTTTGGTGATGATGCCGATCGGTTGATTCGCCTCATCGGCCACCTTTAAGCAGTCGCGCGTTAGACCGAATTGGCGTTCGATCGGCTGATAACAATCGGTGACGCCTGATAAGGTGATCAGCTCGCAGCGCCATTTGGGGCGCGAAAGAAATTGCCGGAACAAACGGGCGGCGTCTCGTTTGACCAGGATCTTGGTTTCAAAATCTAGCCCGGCGCTAAAACCAAGATACTCGTGATAAGGTCGGGCGTAACAGTACGAACAACCATGCACGCAGCCGCGATAGGGATTCAGACTGTAGCGAAAGGAAAGGTCGGGGCTGTCATTCTCGCTGACGATCGATTGCGATTGGTCGTCGTACAATTGCGTCGCAAGTTTGCGAGGCGCATCGTCGACGTCGGCCGTTTCGAGATGTTCCAGATCATCGACGATCTCTAAACGCTCAAAACGGTTGGTCGGATTAAAATCGGTCCCCCGTCCAATCACATCCACGACGCCCTCCCGGTTGGCTTGGTTGTGAATAGGGTAGTGTACGCGCGTATATGTTTCAAGTCGCTTTTTTGAGAAGAATTGCCGCAGACGTGGCGCATTGTTTCTCAGCGGCTACGCGAAAGGCATTTTTGGACTAAGTTGAAAGGGCGTTCTTATTTCCGCTTCATGGGGTTCACCGGTGGTCCGATTGCAGTCGCACTTGCTGACGTTTTTTTTCTGCATCGCTTTGTCGGCGTCTGTCGTGCAGGCGAAGCCGGGCGACAAGACGTTGGTCGCTTCGGCCGTTTATCGTTTCGGCGGTCAGGGATCGAACGCGACGGGCTGGGTGATCCAGCGCGCTCATCCCACGGAAGAAGGAAAGACCGAGTATTGGCTCGTCACGGCGACGCATGTTTTAACGGCGATGCGCGGAGAGAGTGCGACGTTGATTTTACGCACGTATGACGAAGAGAAAGATCAGTGGCAGCGAGCTCCCTTGGCGTTGAAAATTCGGGACGGCGAGAAAGACTTGTGGAGCGAGGCCGAGGATTTGGACGTCGCCGTGATTCGCTTGCCCGACGATCTTGATCCGGCGACAGACGCGATTCCGCTCGCTTGGCTGTCAGAGGCGAACGATTGGAAAACCTTGCCGATCGAAGCGGGGCAATTAGTGCGTTGCGTCGGATTTCCGCATGCTTCGCAGTTCAATCCGAGCAAAGCGGGCTTTCCCATGGTCCGACTTGGCTGCATCGCCTCGGTGACCCGAGAGAAGTCGCCGATGTTTTTAGTCGACTTTAATACGTTTGAAGGCGACAGCGGCGGACTGGTTTATCTAGAAACGGAAGCAGGCGCGATCAAAGTGATCGGGTTAACCAGGGCGCAACACTTTTTAGACGAACGATATAAGCTGGTTTACGGCGAAGGAATGATCCGGCAGCGGCTTGGCCTGTCGATCGTCGTGCCGGCGGAAGAAATCAGCAAGCTGATCGAGTCGCCGAAGGCGTTAGAAGCGCCGACCAAGCAAAAAGTACGCGTTGAAGAGACGATGAAAAAAGCCGCCCTCAAAAAATGAGAGCGGCTTTGAGTTGGCGACAGGCCAGAGCTTAGCCGGCGAATTTGACGGCGGCTTTGCCGGTGACGCCGACGTCGGCGACGAAGATGCCGCCGGCCAGCGCTTGCCCGGCAAGCTGCTCGGTCGAGAGCCCTTGACGCGCGCAGGTGATATACAAGCGGTCGAGGTTGGGGCCGCCGAAACAGCAGGAAGTGACGTTCTGACACGGCAAATCGACTTTCGCCAACATCTCGCCGGTGTTGGGATTCCAGCGAGTCACGCCCCAGCCGCTCCACAGCGCGACCCACAACATTCCTTCGTCGTCGATCGTCATGCCGTCCGGTTTGCCCAGATCGTGCGGAATATTGAACGCGGTCCGGCGGTTTGAAATCGCGCCTGATTCGGCGTCGTAATCGAACGCGTCGATGCGTCGAGTCGGAGTGTCGACGTAATAAAAAACTTTTTCGTCCAGCGACCAAGCCAGGCCGTTCGAGTTGGTCACTTTTTCGACCACTCGCCGAATCTGCAACGAATCGTCGAGCATGTAAAGACTTGCGTCCCCTTCGATGCGCGCGTCGGAGATGGTACCGCCGAAGAGTCGCCCGCGCGGATCGCACTTTCCGTCGTTAAAGCGATTGGTTTTGATGTCGCTTTCGGGATCGATTAGCGGGGCGATCGCGCCGCTTTCGACGTTCAAACGCACAATGCCGTTGCGCGTGCCGGCGACGATATCGCCTGAATGGGTGGGAACGGCGAAACCAACGTGGCAGCCGAGCGACCAAGATTCGTTTTTGCCGGTCGCCGGGTCCCAACGATTGACCAAATATCGCTCGATATCGACCCACCACAATTTGCCGAGATCGGCGTCCCAAACGGGGCCTTCGGCCAGGATCGCTTTGCCGTCAAACGCACAGTTCGCCTTGAGTTGTTGCATCTTGTGTACTCCTGCAGACGGCTCGCCCCTTGGGGCGACGTCCATATTCGCGTATTCTGGTCATCTTCGCCGTTGGATGCGACTCAACCTAGTGATAGTCGTCGCGCCTGGCAACCGGCTTGATTATTTATCTTTTTGATACGAAGCAAAACGCATGCCTGCCTACGAACGTGAAATTGAAATCGCTCTTCAGGCCGTCTCCTCGGCGGCCGTGCTGTGTGAGAACGTGCGCGGCGGCGAAGACTTTCAAGCTTTGGCGAAATCCGACCGCAGCCCGGTGACCGTCGCTGATTTTGGCAGTCAGGCGATCGTCTGTCGAGCGATTCGCAACGCTTTTCCGAATGATTTCATTATTGCCGAAGAAGACGCTGGCGTACTGCGCGACGAGTCGCAAGCGAACTTGCGACAACGCGTGGCGACCGAAGTGCGAAAGGTGTTGCCCGAGGCGGACGAAGCGCAAACTTTAGCGTGGATCGACGCCGGCGGCGCGCGCGAGGCCGCCTCGCGCGTGTGGACGCTTGACCCGATAGACGGTACCAAAGGCTATTTGCGCGGCGGCCAATACGCCGTGGCGTTGGCTTTGATCATAGACGGCCAGGTCGAAGCGGCCGCGCTGGGATGTCCGGCGCTCGATGAGCAAGGGAGTCTGTTTTGGGCGATTCGCGGGCAAGGCGCCTTCCAACGAACGCCGGAAGGCGATCGAGCGATTCGGGTCTCGACGACAAGCGACTCGTCGGAAGCGGCGCTTTGCGAATCGGTCGAGTCAGGGCATAGCGATCATGATCAATCGGCGAAAATCGCCGCTGCGCTGCAGATCGTGCGGCCTAGCGTGCGAATGGATAGCCAGGCGAAATATGCGGCGGTTGCCCGCGGCGACGCCGACATCTATTTGCGATTGCCGACGATCGCCGGCTATCAAGAAAAGATTTGGGATCATGCCGCCGGCGCATTGTTGATTTGCGAAGCAGGCGGCCAAGTGAGCGACATCGACGGCAAGCCGCTCGACTTTTCGCAAGGTTCGACGTTAAAGAACAACCGCGGGGTCGTAGCGACCAACGGCCAGTTGCACGACTTGGTCATAGCGGCGATCGCAAAAACGTAGCTTGGGAAGGACGAGCGTCGAATCAATGACGATGGCGCGCTGCCGTCGTTCGCGTTTGTCATTCGGCGCGCCCGTCTCCAACGCGTTTCGGTTTCTGATACCGCCGCGGCCGCTTGTCTCTTATCTTCTTCGTTTGCGGGTTTTCACCCTGCGTTTGCGCGGCGGTTTGCGGGGGCTGGCTAGGCTTGCTGAACTTACTGGACTTGGGGATGATTTTTTTTCGTACTTTGCAATCAAAGTTGCGGTATCCATCGAAGGAAAACCTTCGTCCAGATCGTGCGGCGGCGGATTGGACGGCGCGCAACTTTCCGGCGACCTTGCGGGGTCTTCTCTGGTCGGCTTTGCCGAAGCTGCGCCGGCAGAGCGGACTGGACGGCGCTCATTTTTTTTCTGCGGCGAGGAGATGAGTTGATAGCGGCGATCGGCGAGCGACGCGCCGGGGTAAAGGGGGCGAACGCTGGTAATTTCGCCGGCGGCCGCCAACTGATCCCAGGTCAAGCCAAAGTCGGCGCCGCTCATGCGCGACGCCTGACGGATCTTTAGCTTGGTCGCGTCGCGCGGATCGATTTGAGAGATCGCCAGACGAAGCTTCCGCTGTAACCGCTGGGTTTGCGCGTGGGTCGCAATCGCCAGGTTTTCTCGCTCGATCGACTCTACGTCGCGGAGCGTCACTTCCCATTTGCGGCCAAGCGGATCGTCGCCGCGGCCTTCATTCACATCCACGCCCCAGGCGCCGCCTTGCCCTCGGCAGCCGCTCCATGTCAGCCACAACGCATGGCGCCCGCTTCCCGGTTCGTACTCTTGGCGATGGTTGACCAGCAACCATTGCCGGGCCAGGCCGTGACAAGCGGCGCCAACCAGGTCGGCGGCGTTGAGCGGTCGCGGCTTCGGTTCGCGACGGGTCGGGCAACAAACGATCGGCGTGGCGCCAAGCTCGAGACAACAGCGAACCAATTCGCGCATTTGCGCCGTTTGATCGCGCCGCGAACGAGGCGTCAGATCGGCGACGTCAATCAGCACCACCTCCAGTTGATGACGACTGATCCACTCTTTCAGCCGCTGCAAATTGGCGGGATCCGACAGGTCGGCCATGCTGAGCGACCAAACCAGCGTTTCGAGAGTCGTCAGGTCAACCTCGGCCGCCGCGCTCCACCGCTGGGCGAGATCGGTCAACGCGCCCCGAGCGGCGTCGCCGCCGACAAAGCCGACGCGAAACGCCCGATCGGCCGCAAACTGCCCGAGAAACTTGCCCCCGCTCGCCAACGCGCCGCACAAATCGACCGCGAGCGAGCTTTTCAGGCTTTTACTTGGCCCGACAATCACCGCCGGCTCATGCTGCTGCAGCATTCCCGGCAACAACCAGGCCTGCGGCGGTTGCTCGCTCACCAGCTGCGCGCAAGTCAGCTCGGTGAACGGATTGGCGAGAGCGCCTGGTTGATCCGCTGATTGAGGAGCGTCGGCAACTTGCATGAGAGTTTTCTCCCTGGGTTCGATGCGCGCATCGCGATACCACCACCGCATGCGGCGTCAATAACTTCAGCGTTCGGCCCGATCCACCCGCCGAAATCGCCC
>JBITAD010000464.1:0-10786 GCA_044439945.1 Blastopirellula sp. JB062 | reverse complement strand
CGGCGCATGCTGCGCGCTAGTCAGGGGAGATACGCATCAGCGTTTGTGCATGTTTCCGGCGTTCGCCAGCTTCTCTAAGCTTACAGGCGGAAAAATTTACAAAAACATCTATTGACAACTACTCGCCATTTAGATATCATTCACAATCGCATGAAATTCAGTTCGTAATGAAAAACGGCGGTTTGATCTAAAACGGGTGATCGCGGGCGTTTGGGTCGCTTGCGTGAATGCGGTCTTGGAGAGACCGTTCTCTTGATTGTTTCTTGTTAAAACCACACGCGGATTCGCTTGGGGGCGCAGCCGGCACGATCGCTTTGCGCCTTGTCGGCAAGATTGGCGGTGTTCGACGAGGCCGCAGGACAGGCGGGACTCCGACGCACGCGCATTTTTGTCCCGCGGTCCCGCCCTTTTTTAGCGGAACTTATTTCGG
The DNA here is from genome assembly GCA_044439945.1 of Blastopirellula sp. JB062. GTDB lineage: Bacteria > Planctomycetota > Planctomycetia > Pirellulales > Pirellulaceae > Blastopirellula. Next base: position 10,356 of record JBITAD010000464.1, on the reverse strand, counting down.
CTTTAACGCAGCCGCTTTACGGAACGAAGGAGACTTCTCATGACAACGCCCCAAATGCAGCGAGTCTGCGCTCGCTTGAGCAAGACCGCAGGCAAGCGAGATCGTGCGTTACCACTTCCACCCGTTCAAATCGGCGGCGTTGACGATATGTGCGGCCGGCCAACGCCCTTGGTACAGATCAACCACGTTTTGGGCGGCCATGGTCGACATGTCGAGCAACGACTGCTCGTCGAGGCCCGCCATGTGAGCGGCGAAATAAACGTTGTCGACCTCAAACAGCGGATGATCGCGCGGCGGAGGCTCTTGCTCGAACACGTCAAGCGCCGCTCCGCGCAGTTTGCCCCCTTTCATGGCGGCCGCCAGTTCGGCCTCGTCGATCAGGCCGCCGCGCGCGGTGTTGATCAACAATGCGTCATCTTTCATCCGCGCCAACGTTTGCGAATTAATGATTCGCTCGGTCAAAGGAGTGCACGGCGCATGCAGGCTAACGACGTCGCTGCGGCGCCAAATCTCGTCGAGTTCGACCATCTCGACCTCCGGCGAGCCGCTCGGCGGCGCAACCGGGTCATGGGCGATCACGCGCATCCCCAGCGAAAGCGCCGCCTGCGCCACTTCTTTGCCGATCACCCCGTACCCGATCAGCCCCAACGTTTTGCCGGCGACTCGCGGCCCCGCATCACGATTCCACAGCCCGGCTCGGACTTGTTCGTTTTGCTTCACCACGTTGCGATACATGGCGAAGATCATGCCGATCGTATGCTCGACCACCGACCGGTGCACCGTACCAGGCGTGCGACACACGGCGACGCTGCGCTCGGTCGCGGCCGGCACGTCGACCGAATCATAGCCGACCCCAGTGCGAGAGATGACTCGCACCCCGCAACGCCGGATAACCTCCGGCGTATACGGCTCGGTACTGCAAATGACGGCGTCGGCGTGGGCGAGCGCATCGACCAGATTGCCAGGTTCAAACAGCGAACGCGACATATCCGCAAACCGCACGTCGAACCCGGCCTCTTGCAAGACTTGGTAATAAGGCCAGTCGGTCGCATGAAAATGAGAAGCGGTGACGACGACGGTAGGCATGGTCGCAAACTCAACAGAGTATTGTAGAAATCAGCCAGACCTTAGGTTCTAACGACAAAGCGGCCTGCGATCAATCTACAGCGCCAGCTTTCCGCAGCGGTCGCAATTTCTTAAAATAGCGAATTCTTCGGCACCTTAATCGACGTGAGAACGGCGTGAACGCAACGGCAAAAATACACATTATCGGTATCGGCGACGATGGTTTTGAAGGACTGACCGCTCAGGCGACGCAGCGCATCGGCGCCGCCGACCTGATTGTCGGCGTCCCTCAGGTTCTCGAATACGTCGAGTCGGTTGCGGCCGAAAAACTGCCGGTCGACGCCAATCTCGATTCGATCGTCCAGCGCGTCCGAGATTCGGCGGGCAAAAATATCGTCGTCTTAACCAGCGGCGATCCGTTGTTTTACGGGGTCGCTCGTTATTTGTGCGACGTGATCGGCAAAGAGCATTTTGAAGTATTGCCGCACGTCAGCAGCATGCAGTTGGCCTTTGCACGGGTGAAAGAAAGCTGGGACGAAGCCTACCTGGCCAATCTGGCGACGCAATCACTAGAGCGGGTCGTGCAAAACGCTCGACTTGCCGAGAAGGTCGGCCTGTTCACCACCGAAGAGCATGCCCCGGCCGACGTCGCCAAAGCGCTGCTGAATCAAAAGCTCGACTATTTTTCAGCCTACATCTGCGAAAATCTGGGTTCGCCGAACGAACGCGTTACGCAGGGAGAGCTTGTCGAAATCGCCGAGCAGCAATTCGGCCCGCTCAACGTGATGATCTTGATTCGCAAACCGGGCGTTCCCGACCGGCCGATCGAGTTGGTCGGCAAGCGTCTGTTCGGCAATCCGGACGAAGTCTTTTTGCAATCGAAGCCGAAACGAGGTTTGTTGACGTCGGCCGAAACGCGGGCGATCGCGCTCTCGCAATTAGATCTTGGCCCGACCAGCGTCGTATGGGACGTCGGCGCCGGCAGCGGATCGGTTTCGATCGAAGCGGCGATGATCGCCGCCGAAGGCGCCGTGTACGCGATCGAAATGGACCCCGCAGATCACGGTCTGATCAAGTCGAACGCCGACTCGTTCGGCGTGACCAACTTGACGCCGATATTGGGCCAGGCCCCCGAAGCGTGGGAAGATTTGCCTGACCCCGACAGCATCTTTGTCGGCGGCGCCGGGCGCCAGGTGCGCGGCATCGCCGAGGCCGCGTTCGCACGGCTCAAGCCGGGCGGGCGCATCGTCATCAACATCGGCAGCATCGAAAACCTGCACGAAGTTCACGAACTGTTGCAACGCCTGGCCGGCGAAGCTCGAGCGACGATGATCAACATCGCTCACAGCACTTATCAACTAGAGCGGCACCGTTTCGAGGCGCTGAACCCGACGTTTTTGATCACGGCGACCAAACCGGCGAAATCTTAAGTTCGCCGCTTGCCCGCAGTTCGCACCCTTAACGCCGCAAGACCCATGCTAGACGATTATCCGCAGCTCGACGTGATCGCCGTCGGCGCCCATCCTGACGACGTCGAGATCGCTTGCGGCGGCACGTTGGCCAAATTAAGCCGGCAAGGCTACAAGGTCGGCATCATCGATTTGACCGACGGCGAGCCGACTCCCCGGTCGCCTGGCCCCGAGGTCCGTTTGGCCGAAGCGCAAGCGGCGGCCGAAACGTTGGGGGTCGCCGTGCGAGTCACGCTCGACTTGCCCAACCGGCGGTTGTTTGACAATTTTGAAACTCGAGTCGCATTGGCGAAAGAGTTTCGCAAGTATCGTCCTCGGGTCGTGCTCGGCTTTGGCGGCAAAACCCCGCTCGCTTCGCCCGACCATTGGCAAGCGATGCAAATCACCGACGCGGCGACGTTCTACTCGCGGCTAACCAAGTGGGACGACCACTTCGACGGACTGCCGGTTCACACGATTGCGAAACAGCTTTACTTCCGTCTGGTGTTTGAACCGATGGAACACCCCGAAGCGCCTGGTTCGTTCGTCGTTGACGTCAGCGATACGTTAGAGACCAAAATCAGCAGCGTCCGCTGTTACGAAACGCAATTTCCGCCCGAGAAAGACTACGTCTTTGATCGAGTCCGCGGGGCCGCGTATTACATCGGCTCGCTCGCCGGTTTCCAATGCGGCGAGCTTTTCCATACGACGCGTGCGATCGGCGCGACCGACATGATGCAGTTTCTTTTTTCCGATCCGTAAGCTTGGGCCGAGCTGAATCTCGATACGCGTTTGTCCAATCTATTCGCGTCGGCGGCTCGCTCCAATGTTTTTTACGTCGACAAGAAAGTTATTTCCTTTGAGACGCATCTTCCGTTACATTGATAGCAGCCTGCCTGATCCTCTCCCGCTTTGGAACATACGTATGATTTCTCCAGTCAAACGTCTGCTTATCTGCTTACTCGTTCTGCTGACGTCCGCTCCGCTGTTGGGCGACGATCTGCAAATGAAGCTGCGGTTTCAACAAGAAACGAAACCAGACAGCGGGCTCTATCATCGCCAAACGCGCAGCGAATCTTGGAAGCCCGAGCAAACGGCGATCATCGTTTGCGACATGTGGGACCTGCATACTTGCCGCAACGCGGTGTTGCGGGGGAAAGAGTTCGCGCCTCGTTTAAACGAAGTGCTGAAGCGCGCTCGCGAACAAGGCGTGACGATCATTCACGCTCCCAGCAATTGCATGGAGCACTACGCCGAGCATCCGGCGCGGCTGCGAGCCGAACGAACCCCGGCGGCGGCCGACGTTCCGACCGACATCAACCAATGGTGTTATCAGATACCGGCGGAAGAAAAAGGGATTTATCCGGTCGATCAGTCGGACGGCGGCAACGACGACGACGTCGAGCAGCGCAAAGCGTGGAAAGCCCATTTGACGTCGCTGGGGCGCAATCCGAATCGCCCTTGGATTAAACAAACCGATCTGTTGCCGATCGACCCGGATCGCGACTATATCAGCGATCAAGGGGATGAGGTCTGGAGCATCTTAACGTCGAAGGGTATCGACAATGTAATTTTGACCGGCGTGCATACCAACATGTGCGTCTTGGGGCGGCCGTTCGGCTTGCGTCAGCTTGCCAAAAACGGCAAGAACGTCGTGCTGATGCGCGACTTGACCGACACCATGTATAACCCCAAATCTTGGCCGTTCGTCAATCACTTTACGGGCAACGACTTGATCGTCTCGCATATCGAAAAGCATGTCTGCCCGACGGTGACCAGCGACCAAATTTTGGGAGGCGAGCAGTTCGTTTACGCCCAAGACAAGCGACCTCACGTCGTCATCGTAATCGCGGAAGACGAGTACGAAACGGCGCAAACGTTGCCGACCTTCGCGGGCGACTTTTTGGGGCGCGACTTTCGCGTCAGTTACGTCTACGGCAGCGAAACGAAGCGAGACGATATTCCCGGCCTTGATCAAGCGATCGCAACGGCCGACGTGCTGCTAATCAGCGTGCGGCGTCGCGCGTTGCCGCCCCAGCAAATGGAGGCGCTGCGCAAGTACGTGGCCGCCGGCAAGCCGATGCTCGGCATCCGAACCGCAAATCATGCGTTCGGTCTGCGCGGCAAAGAGCCGCCGAAGGGAACGGAAACCTGGGAAGAGTTTGATCCGGAAGTTTGGGGTGGTCATTACACGGGCCACTATGGCAACGACCTGAAGTCGACGATCGAAGAAGTCGCCGAAAATGCGAAGCACCCCATTTTGCGCGGCGTCGCTCGCGAGCCGTTTCCGCAAGGAGGCTCGCTCTATCAAACGGCCCCGTTAAAGGAAGGCGCAACGACGCTGCTGACCGGCGCCGTCGAAGGCAAACCGGCCGAACCGGTCGCTTGGACCTTTCGCCGCGCCGACGGCGGCTGGTCGTTTTATACGTCGCTCGGTCATAAAAAGGATTTTCAAAACCGATCGTTCCAGCGTTTGCTGCTTAACGGCATCTATTGGGCGGCAGGTTTAGAAGTGCCGGCCCAGTTCGACCTGTCGAAGCCGACCCCGCCCGAACGGAAGATTTAGCAGGCTCCGATCGCATGCGACTTGTCTCCTGCACGGCCGAAAGGCACGCCGCCGCGATCATGGCGATTTTCAATGAAGAGATCGCCCATTCCGCTTCGTTGTACGAATACGTGCCGCGCACCCTCGAAACCGTCAACGCATGGTTCGCCGCCAAGGCGGACGGCGACTGGCCGGTGATCGGCGTCGAACAGGACGACGAGCGCTTGATGGGTTTTGCGACCTTCGGCCCGTTTCGTCCGCAGCCGGGCTACAAGTATACGGCCGAACATTCGATCTATATCGACCGCAATTTTCGAGGACGAGGTCTCGGCGCGGTTTTGTTGCAATCGCTGATTTCGCAGGCGACTTCTCGCGACCTTCACGCGCTGATCGGCGTGATCGATCAAGCGAATCAGGCTAGCGTAGCGTTGCACAAAAAACATGGTTTCGTCTTGGCCGGCGTCTTGCGCGAAACGGGATTTAAGTTTGGGCGGTGGCTCGACGCAGGCATTTACCAACTGCTGCTGCCGACTCCGCAAGCGCCGCGCGACGGTTAAGCTTGGGCGGTCAAGCTGTTTTGGCGCCCCGATTGCGTGTTATAAAAAATCACGAAACCCACACTTTTTCTGCCCAAATATTGGGCAGTCGCGCAAGCTCAAGGACGCCCCATGATCACGACCGTACAGCAACATATTCTGCAAGAACAACGCCGCTTCCCGCATGCCTCGGGCGAATTTTCGTGGCTTCTCTCGGCAATTACGCTTTCGACCAAGATGATTCAGGCCAAAGTCCGCTCGGCCGGCCTGACCGACATCTTAGGCGCCGCCGGCGACGTCAACGTGCAAGGCGAAGTGCAGCAAAAATTGGACGTATACGCTAACGAAATCTTGCTGCACTGCCTGAGCACGCGGGCCAGCGTCGGCGTGCTGGCGTCGGAAGAGAACGAACACCCCAAGATCGTCGGGCATTGCAGCGACGGCGCCAAATACGCCGTCGTCTTCGATCCGCTTGACGGCTCGTCGAATATCGACGTCAACGTTAGCGTCGGCACGACCTTCTCGATCATGCGTCGACCTGAAGGAGCGACCTGCGACGAGCCGGAACGTTGGCTGCTGCAACCGGGCACGCAGCAAGTCGCCGCCGGCTACGTCGTGTACGGCTCTTCGACGATGCTGGTCTATAGCGTCGGCTACGGGGTGCACGGCTTTACGCTCGATCCGTCGATCGGCGCTTTCGTGTTGAGCCACCCCGATATCAAGATGCCGTCGCAGGGCAAATACTATTCAGTCAACGAAGCGTACGCCGCCAGCTTTCCGCCGGGCTACGCCGACTATCTGCAATTGCTGCGCGGCGGCGATCTCGGCGTTCGCTACGGCTCGCGTTATATCGGTTCGATGGTCTCCGACTTTCACCGCACGCTGCTGAAAGGGGGCGTCTTTCTTTACCCGCCGACCGCCGATAACCCGGAGGGAAAACTGCGGCTGTTATACGAAGCGTTTCCGATCGCCTTCTTGTGCGAACAAGCCGGCGGTAAAGCGTCGTGCGGAACCGGTCGCTTGCTAGAGATCAAGCCGATCAGCATTCACCAACGGACGCCGATGGTCGTCGGCAGTCAAATCGAAATGGAAAAGTTCGAAAGCCTCGTCGCCGACGGTCGTCTTTCGACTACCCAATAAACGCCCGGCCTATGTCGCCGGACGCAGTTCGCGCAGTTTCGTTTGCGTCAACTCGAGATCGGCCGGCGTCGGCGCGACGAACTCGCGCACCTTGCCGTCGTCAGGATGGGCGATCGCCAATCGCCGGGCATGCAGCGCCGTGCGGCCCAGCAAATGGGTGCGATCGTCGTCACGCGATAATTCGCCGAGCGATATAATTCGGCGACTGCCGTACAGCGGATCGCACAGCACAGGGTGCCCGGCGTGGGCGAGATGAACGCGAATTTGATGCGTGCGCCCCGTCTTGGGTAACGCTTTGACGGCGGCGAATCCTTCGTATCGCTCTAACACTTCGTAAAAGGTCTGGGCCTCTTTTCCTTCGTCATCGCCGCGACGAATCGCCATTCGCTCTCGTATTTTCGGGTGCGGGCCGATCGGTTCGTTGATCAGGTCGCGATCTCGATCAGGCGCGCCGACGACCAACGCAAAATACTCTTTTTCCGTCAGTCGATCTTGAAATTGCTTTTTCAAAAATTCGTGAGCCGCGTCATCTTTGGCAATGATGATGACCCCGCTGGTATCGCGATCTAACCGATGCACAATTCCGGGGCGAGTCGGTCCGCCGATTGTGCTGAGTTGTGCGAAATGCCCTTTCAGCCCCTCGGTCAGCGTTCCTTTCCAGTGACCTTTCGCCGGATGCGTAATCATGCCGGGCGGTTTGTTAATCACCGCAATTCGGTCATCTTGATAAAGAATATCAAGCTGAACTTTCGCCCCAAGCTGTTCGTCCGAATAAGCCGCGATCGGGGGCGACGATAACCGCTCGCCGACGCTTAACTTGTGCGCCGGCTTGCAAGCCAGACCGTTGATCGTGACCCGCCCGGCGTCGATCGCACGCCGAATTTGTCCACGACTGATCCCTGGCAACGATTGCGCGATGAACTGATCGACGCGCTTGCCGACATGCTCGGCGGCTATGACCGTCTCGATCGCGGTTGACTCAGAATTCGGCATGCCAGACTGCGACTACTCGTCAGAATCGGCGGCCGGTTTTTCGGCTTCCGGTTTTTCTTCTTCGGCGGCGGGCGACTCCGATTTCTCCGCCTCAGCGGCAGGCTTCTCTTCGGTCGCAGGCTTCTTTTCGGCAGGCGCTGCGGGCTTCGCTTCGCCCTCTTTTTCTTCGCTTGTGGGCGGGGCGGAAGGCGCCGGTTCGGCCGGAGTCTCTTTCGCCGGTTGATCGCTTGCCGGGGCTTCGGGCTGCGGCATCGCGTCCCCTTCGCCCGGTTGCGGCAAGCCTGACGACGGCATCAAGTCAATCGGAGCGTTTAACGGATCGGAACCTTCAGGGCGGGTCAAAGCGTCGCGCGACGGCAAGCTGAGATTCGGATCGCTGGGCAAATCTTGATTGAAGATGCCCGAGGTCGGCGAAGCTTTCGGCGCGAAATCTTGATCGCGAAACCAAGCGTAAAATTCTTCCACGTTTTTGTTGTTCAGCAATTCCAGGCGATCAGTCGCCCATTTGCCGAAGGGGGAGTCGGGCCACTGTTTCGACAATTGTTCGTAGGCGGCCTTGGCATTTTTAAGGCCTTCGTCGGTCGCCATCGCTTCGCTTGACTGCCCCACGCCCCACAAGGCGCGTTGTTTCACTTCGTCGACGTCGGCTTGTTTCTCCGCATTTTGAAACGCCTTGACCGAGCGTTCCAGGTCGTCTTTGGCGTCTTGCGGTTGGGTAAACATTTTTTCGAGTCCTTGGCGATACAGATCGTATCCCAAGAACAGCTCGGCCCATGCGCCGGCCGGACGTCCTTGATAGGCGCTGCCGACCGCTTCGAGCGCTGGCGCCGATTGGCCGTCTTGCCGCATTACCATCGCCGAGGCCGAAAACAGCTCGCCCCAGCCGCTTGCTCGGGCGACCTTGTTTTGCCACTGAAACCAGATAACCGCGACCACTGCGACCATGATCGCAATTGCAATGCCCGCAATGACTTTGGCTTGCGGGCCCATCTGCTCCATCCCCTTTTCGAGAACTTGCTCCAGATCGTTTTTCTGCAGTTCGTGGCGACGTTCGCTTTTCATGACCAGGTCACAAGGGGTAGAAGGGTCAAAGGGGAAGAAAGCAACTTAACAGTAATCAACGCATAGATTTAGAGTCCAAACCGTGAATATAGAAGCGATGCGCAAGGGGCGTCAAGCCCGAGTCATGCGGCGAGCCGGCGGGAAAAGATCAACCGATTTTCGCGATTCCCCCTATCTTCGCGCGTTTGGCGCCCGGTTGCGGAAAAGCGGTCTCTCGAATTACGATCTTTCAGAGTCTGGCGACATCGGGTTGCGTCAGGCGTAACGCTTCGCAATCAGCTCTCTCGGTGCAAGGAAGTACGGCCCCCGTGAGCGGACTAAACTCGGCCCAACTTGATGCGGTCAATACGTTGGCAGGGCCCATGCTGGTTCTCGCGGGCGCGGGTTCCGGCAAAACCCGCGTCGTGACGTTCCGCATCGCCAACTTGATCAAACATGGCGTTCGCCCCAGCCGCATTTTGGCGGTGACGTTCACCAACAAGGCGGCGGCCGAAATGCGCGAACGCGCCTTGAGCTTGCTCGGCAAAAAATCGACCGAACAGCCGGTCGTCTCGACGTTTCACTCGCACTGCGTGCGCGTTTTGCGGCGCCATATCGACCGCTTGGGGTATCCGCTGAAATTCGCCATTTACGATCGCGGCGATCAAGAGTCGGTCATCCGCGCCGCGCTGCGGGAGATTCGCGTTCCTAACGAGTCGCTTCGTCCCGGCGATGCGTTAAACAACATCAGCCGCTGGAAAACCGCCGGCATCCGTCCGCCCGAAGCGGTCGGCCACGCGCAAACCGACAAAGAGCATCTCTCGGCGATGGCCTATCGTCGCTACCAAAATACGCTGAAAAGTTGCGGCGCCGTCGATTTCGACGACCTGCTGCTGCTGACCGAAGAGTTGTTTACCCAGCATGCCGACATCCGCGACGAAGAAGCGTCGCAGTTCGATCACTTGATGATCGACGAATATCAAGACACCAACGGCAGCCAATATCGCATCGTACGCGGCCTGGCCGAAGCGCACCGCAACCTGTGCGTCGTCGGCGACGACGATCAGTCGATTTATTCGTGGCGCGGCGCCGAAGTGCAGCACATTTTGCGATTTCAGCGCGACTGGCCCGACGCCAAGGTCGTCTATCTGAAAGACAACTATCGTTGCACCGCCGCAATCTTAGAACTGGCGAATCGCTTGATTCAGTTCAACTCGACCCGCTACGACAAAGATCTGGAAGCGGCTCGCTACGGCGGCGAACGCCCTCAAATCTGGCAGTTTAAAGACGAAGAAAAAGAGGCGGAAGAAATCGTCAAAGATATCTCTCGCAAGCTGACCGAGCCTGAGTTCGAGCCGCGCGATTTCGCAATTTTGTTTCGTACGAACGAACAGCCCCGGGCGTTCGAGCAACATTTGCGCAGCATGAACATTCCGTACGTATTGATCGGCGGCATGTCGTTTTTTGATCGCAAAGAAGTTCGCGACTTGCTCTCGTATCTGAAGGTGATCAACTCGCCGATCGACGAAGTTTCGCTGCTGCGAATCTTAAATACTCCGCCGCGCGGTATCGGCCAGCAGACGGTAAA
>JBITAD010000463.1:2879-11130 GCA_044439945.1 Blastopirellula sp. JB062 | reverse complement strand
GCCGTACTTTGTCAAAACGGAGTCGCCTACGTCGTCGGCTATTGGAGCGCTCGCAGCTTGGGAGTCGGCGAAATCGAATGCCGTACCATCGCGCTCGAGGTCGGCATTCAAAACGGCGGCATGGCGACCGGACTGGCGATAAACGTCTTGGGCTCGCCGGTCATCGCGCTCGGATCAGCCGTCTATGGGCCGTGGAGCGCGATCTCCAGTTCGATCTTGGCCACCTACTGGCGCAGTCAACCGCTTCCAGACGAAACGCCAGCAAGTGACAAGCCGGAAAACGCGATCGCATAGTCGGCGACGCGCTTGCGTCGCTGACCGATTTTTTGATTCGCCGGCTTCTCTATTTTCCGCCGATCGGCTCGGCTCGACCAGTCGACTCCGACTCGACGAACTCGACTTTCAGCGGCGCCTTGCGAGCGTTGCGGTCTATCGCCAGCGTCATTCGCTTCTCTCCAGTCGGCCAATCAAACGTCATGCGCTTCTCGATCGGGGTCGGGCGATCGCCGTCCCAAAGTTTCAGCCCGGTCACGTCGCCAAAGTCGATCGTGATCTTCCCCGCTTTCGCCACGTTCCACTGAAAGCGAACGAATGACAGCGGAGGCGCCGTGCGATGCGGCTGAAGTTGCGGCAGTTCGTCCAGCGGCAACGCGCCGCTGACCTGGCTATAGTGAGAGTTCCAACTTAACGCTTCGTCGTCGGTCGCCGCCGTGTCGCTGCTGGTCCGATTCAGCCGGCGATTCGCTTCGTCGGTCGCTTGTAACGATTCCCAACGACGCACGATCGGCGCGGGGCTGACCGAGTACGGCCCCACTTTGCCCAGCTGAGCCAAAAAGGCGGCCAAGTCGACAATTTCGCCGGTCGTCAACGCGTCGACGGCGCCGGCCGGCATCAACGACTGACCTTCTTTTTGATCTTCGATCGCTTCGATCGGCACGGCGATCTCGCGATCTTCGGCATCGCGCAAGATCAACTCCTCGGCCGAGCGACGCACCGGAATGCCGCTGACGACCCGGCCGTCGTCAAGCAATAAGATCAGCGAGTTGTAATTCTCTTTCAACTTCGCGCTGGGGCGCAACAGCGATTCGACCACGTAATCAGGCTGAGCGCTGGCGCCGAGGCTGATCAAGTTCGGACCGACCAGCCCGCCTGCGGGGCCGATCGAATGACACTTCAGGCAACTCAGTTCGGTGCGGCGGAAAATCGCTTCGCCGCGAACCGGATCTCCCTCGGGCAGCATCTTGGTAATGTCGGCGAGTTCGGCGTCGGTCCAAACCTTCGCTTCTCCTTGCCCCACGCCGCCAGAGGCGCCGAGCGCTTCGATCAACGCTTGATCCGGCTGAGGACTGGTCCGCACGGCGCGAATCGCCATTTTGGCGACGTCGGCATGCAGTTTGGCCTTTTCAAGCGCGGCGGCCAATTTGGCTTGTCCTCCCTTGCGCATCAAATAAGGCGCGACCAGATCGGCGGCGGCCGGCGCTTTGGCGGCGGTCAGCAGAGCGACGCTGCGCTGCGCCGCTTCTTCCGGGGCGATGCCGACCAGCGCGGCGGTCGCCGCCTGGCGCAGCGGCGCGGTTTCGCCTTGATCCGCCAGTGAGATTAATTCGGCTTTCGCATTTAATTGGGCCAACGCGTCCAGGGCCGCATTTCGCAACGCCGGCGAATCGGTCGTCGCCAATGCGGCTAACTCGTCGCGCAGCTGAGTCACTTGCCACTGGCCGACCGCTTTGGCGGCGGCGATCGCTACGGCGTCGCTATGCGCGTCAAGCAATTCGCCGACCGACGCCAGATCGCCGGACGGTTTCACCTTGCGATTTTGAAAAGCGGACGAGAGAGTCGTTAACAACTCGGCTCGCCGGTTCGCGTCGGTCGCATTCGTATCATCCAAAACGATGTCGAGCAGGCGTCGCAATTGATCGGCGTCGCCGCGCTGCGCCGCCAAATCAAGCGTTTGTCGACGTGCGGCGGCGCTAAGATCGGGCAAGTTCAGCATCGCCAACGCCGGCGCGACGACTTCGCCCGACTCGACCGCCGCAAAGGCGTAAAGCCATTTCTCCGGGGCTTGATCAATCGCAATTTCGCCTTGGATCGCCGCCGGCAGCCAAGCGGGCGAAAGTTCGTTCAGCGCGGTCCACAAAGCGAAATCGAGAAAGCGATCGGTCGGATGATCGAGCGCCGACAACGCGAGCTGAGCCGCTTCCAGACTCTGCTGCTGACCGAGGGCGGTTACCGCTTCGAGTCGAACGCGAGGATGCGAATCCGCGACGACCTTCTTTAACAAATCGATCGGCGCGTCAAGCCGATCGGCCCATTGCGACAAGACGCGAACCGCGGCGGCGCGTACGTTATGGTCGTCGCACTGCAACAGCTCGGTCAACAACGGCTGGTTCGGCAGGTTTAGGTTTTGATAAACCCAAAGCGCTTCCAGTTTCTTCTGCAAATAAAGAGGATCGTTGCCGTCAAGATTGGCGACCCACGACTCTAGCTCGGGCAAGACGACGTCGGCGCCGCGAGATTTCAGCGTGAGTTTCGCCCACAGGCGAACCCATTCTTCCTGGGCGGTCAACATTTCGAACAGTTCCGGCTCTGACGCGCCGGCGATCTCTTTCCGCTCAAGCGGGCTCATATCTTTACGCGTCACCCGCCAGATGCGGCCATGCGTTCGATCACGGCGATCGTCTCGGAAATCGACTTCGCCATGCTGAATGATCGGGTTGTACCAGTCGGCGATATAGATCGCCCCGTCGGGCCCCATTTTGACGTCGACCGGGCGAAACGCGACGTGCGACGTTTTGATCAGCTCTTCGCCTTGACGGCTCGAATAACCGGAGCCTTCTTCCTCTAAAATAAAACGGCAAACGCGATGCGCGCGAAAGTCGTTCGTGATGCAGTTCCCCTGCCAATCGCCCGGCAAAGCGCCGCCGCTGAGAATCTCGAGCCCGCAATGCTTGGGACTGCCGGGGTTCAGCCCATGCAGCATCCGCCGAGCGCCAGGCGCCGAGACGAAGACGGAATCGGGAAAGACGTAATTGATCCCCTCGCCATAGGCGCCGTCGGTGGCGAAGTTGGCGCCGTACCGATTGAAATGGTGCCCCCAAGTATTGACGAAGCCTTCGCACAAGACGTCTAGCTCCATCGTCTCGGGCCGAAATCGCCAAATTCCGCCGCCGTCGAGCCGCCGCACGCCGTAAGGCGTTTCGATATGGCTATGGATGTAGATCGACTGGTTGAAGTACATGGCGCCGTCATGCCCCCAACGCAACGTGTGCAAAATATGATGCGTATCTTCGGTACCGAAGCCGGAAAGGACGACGCGCGTTTGATCCGCTTTGCCGTCGCCGTCGGTATCGCGCAGATGCAGCAGTTCGGTGCTGTTGGCGACGTAAACGCCGCCGTCGCCCGGCAAGACGCCGGTCGGAATCAATAACCCGTCGGCGAATACGTCGCTCTTCTCGGCGACCCCGTCGCCGTCGGCGTCTTGCAATACGATGATCTTGTCGTCGGCGACTTCGCCCGGTTTGATTTGCGGATAGACGCTGCTCGAAGCGACCCACAGTCGTCCTTCGGCGTCAAAGTTCATTTGAATCGGCTTAGCGATCGCCGGATCGGCCGCGTACAAGTTGACCTCGAACCCGTCGGCGATCAAAAAAGTTTCGAGCTCTTTCGCCGGGTCGGGATCAGGGATGTCGGTCAGATCGCGCTGAGCGTACAGATCGCTCGCCAGCCACGAGCCGAGCAAGCAAGAGACGATCGGGAGGATGCGTTTCATTCGATTGGCGTCTTTAGTTGACGTAATGGGATAAATGCGTAGGAGAATCAGAAGCGTCGAAAGCGATTAAGGATCCGCCGTCAGCGAAACCTGCACCTTGACCGGTTGCCGCAGCTTGGCGATTTCCGCTTCTTTGGCGTCGATCAAAGGATCGAACAGCGGCAGCTCGGCGGCGTTGTTCCCTTGCTCATGCTTCCGGAATAGCAAGAGATAGGTTTCGTTTTGAGGACGATAGCGATGAAAAAAGAGTTCGTTCTTCGCCACGATTTCGTGACGCAGCTTTTCGGCGGCGGCCGACATGCTCGGCACGTTCACCCCGACGCCTGACTGCAGCTTTTCGGCCGTGACCGTGCCCAGCTTTTCTTCGTCAGCCGTCAAGACGTATCGCCCGCTTAGCTTGGCCCCGCCGCGCACAATTAGATCTGCCGCCACGTCTTGGACCTGACCGTCGTAGCTGACCGAACCGCGCGGCGCCGGCAGCGCGGTCGTCAGCGGAACTTCGATCGCTTGCCGCAACTCCGCAAGATCGACGGCGGGGGTCTTTAGCCCCAGTTCCTGTTCGATCGCTCGGGCCGCTTCCCAATACCCGTATTCGGTCAGGTGGACGCCGTTGCCGGTCAGCCTGGCTGAACCTTGAACGCCCGGCGAGAACTTCTCGCCGAGCACTTCGTATAGATCGACGAACGCGTAGCCGCGCTGATAGGCGATCTCTTTGATCGCATCGCGATACTTGGCCAATCGTGCGTTCTGCGATTGAGGGTCAGGCAGCGGTCGCCCGAGATCTTCGAGCGGCGGCGGCGAGAGCAGCATGATCTTTTTGGTATGCCGCTCGAGCGCGTCGAGCAAGCGGTTGTAGCCAGTTTGAAAAGATTCGAGCCCCGCTTCGCCAGCGAAGGCGGCGTTCGATCCGTAACAAACGATCGCGGCGGTCGGCTTGACCAGATCGAGCGAACGGTTCAGATGCTTCCAGCCTTCGGCCGAGCCCCCGAAGCGGCCGCGCGAACGGCCCGAAACGTCGTCGCCGCTCCACCCCAAATTGCGGAAGATCAGATGACGATCCGGGTAACCGGCCGTCAGCGCGGTTTCGATATACCCTTCGCGCTGTTCGCGTTCGATAAAGGTATTGCCCAAAAACAAGACGCGGTCGCCGTCGACCAGCCCCTGTTTCCAAAGCGGCGGCGTTTCGGCTTGCCCGACCGCGGCCGGTAACATGCCGAAAATGAAAGCGATGACGACAAGTAAGGAAGGAGATCGAGTCACAAAGGCATCCTTGATATTCGTCGGGAAGAAATAATGACGTACAGGCGGGACAGCGGGAGGATCTTTTAGTTTAACTTCCTGCCGTGCGGTTTGCCACGTGCGACGAGGCGATGCGTTCGGGGCGGTTGTCTCTCGTTCGGCGGAAAGGTAGGTTAACGGTTTCCCCTTTCCAGACATTTCTAGCCTGTATTTACGACGAAATCTCCGATGAGCGACCCTTATTTTCAGCAAATGTTCGCCGATCGCATCGGCGGGGCCAACTATGGCAAAGGGACCGAAATTTACAAGTTTGAGAAGATCAAACGCGCCAAGCGGAAAGCCCTGGCCGATCATCCCGAGCGAGTGTTGATCGATTTCGGCATCGGCGAAAACGACGAAATGGCGCCCCTTTCGGTTCGTCAGGCGATGGGCGAAGAAATCAATAAGCCGGAGAATCGCGGCTACGCCGACAACGGAGTCGCCGAGTTTAAGGACGCAGCCGCCCGGTTCATGCGGCGCATGTTCGGCGTCGAACTGGATCCCGCGACCGAAATCAATCATTGCATCGGCTCGAAGACCGCGCTGGCCATGTTGCCCGCCTGCTTTATTAACCCGGGCGACATCACGCTGATGACCGTTCCCGGTTATCCGGTCGCGGGCACGCACACGCGCTATTACGGCGGCGAAGTCTTTCGTTTGCCGTTGTTGGCCGAAAACGACTTTTTGCCCGATCTGGCGGCGATTCCGGCCGACATCCTGCGGCGCGCCAAACTGCTGGTGCTGAACTATCCGAACAGCCCCACCGGCAAGGTCGCGACGAAAGAATTTTACGCCCAGGTCGTCGAATTCGCCAAACGACACGAGATTGTCGTGATTCAAGACGCGGCGCACACTGTGCTGACGTTTGAAGGCGAGCCGCTCAGCTTTTTGTCGGTACCAGGCGCCAAAGACGTCGGCGTCGAGGTCCATTCTTTGTCGAAAGGCTTCGACATGATCGGCTGGCGCATCGGCTGGGTATGCGGCAACCCGACCCTGGTGCAGGCCTTCTCCGACGTCAAAGACAACTGCGACTCGGGGCAATTTATCGCGGTTCAAAAAGCGGCCGCGGCCGCGCTCGACGACGAGTCGATCCCGGGACGCGTTCAAGAGAAATATCGCCGACGCTTGACCAAATTGGTCAGCATGCTGAAACGGTGCGGCTTCGAATGCGAGATGCCCGGCGGCACATACTTCCTGTACGCCAAGTCGCCGCAGGGCGTGGTCGACGGGCCGACCTTTGATTCGGCCGAAGCGGCTTCGCAATATTTGATTACTGAGCATTCGATCTGTACCGTTCCGTGGGATGACGCAGGCGCCTTTTTACGCTTCTCGGTCACCTACGTCGCCGACGACGAAGCGGCCGAAGACGCCTTGATGGCCGAAACCGAATCGCGTCTGAAAACGATTCAATTGCAGTTCTAAACTTGCTCGACATTCCAATTTGCTGATTGCGGCCAGACCTAACGCTGGCCGCTTTTTTTATGCCCCCGCCAATCAGCCCGATCGCCAAAAAGCCGATCGAAGCGTGGTCGTGGGGCAAATTCACGAAATCTATCTCTCGTGAGATGAGATCTCTTGCTCACCTCGAAAATGGAGCGCACAAATTTGCCAAACCGCTGGAACAAAAAGCGGAGAGCCCTGCTAGGCAACGAATATAATTCCATAATCTCATCATTTTTGTCTGCACGCCCCTTTTCTTGCGGGAGACTCCCATGCGCTCATCGAAGCAACCTTTCGCCTTACGCGGTTTTACCTTGGTGGAGCTATTGGTCGTGATCGCGATCATCGGCGTCTTGATCGCGCTATTGCTGCCCGCCGTTCAGCAAGCGCGCGAGGCGGCCCGCCGCATGCAATGCTCGAACAACATGAAACAACTCGGTTTGGCGCTGCATAACTATCACGATACCAATGGCAGCTTTCCGTTTGGCGCTCGAGCAGGCTCATTGACTCCGGCCAATCTGACCGGCACCAACTGGCGCACTTCGGTGTTGCCATTTATGGAACAAAGCACGGTGTTCGACCAGCTGAACTTCAACGGCTCCAGCTTTAGCGGGTACGCCGGCGCTCCGTACACCAATGGCAACGACATCTTGGAAGGTTTAGTCATTGACGGTTACGTTTGCCCTTCGAGCCCTGTCGATCCGCTCGTGAAAGCGCCTAGCGCGATCAACGATCGCCCCAGTCAAATGCATCATTACGTCGGCATTGCCGGCGCTTATCCCGACCCGGCGGGTCGCACCGACGTTTGTCAACAAACGTTGCGCGGTTATGCCTGTGCGACCGGCGCGCTGCGGCCGGCCCAAACGACGAAATTTCGCGATTTCGTCGACGGCACTTCCAACACGTTGGCCGTCGCCGAACAATCGGGCCGAGTCGGAACCGAAGTGTTGGCGGCTAACTACGGCGGCGGTTGGACCGGCATGCTTGCGATTTACCCTGTCAGCTCTATCACCGACAGCGACGACAACTATTACTACACCGGTTTGACCACCATTCGCTGGCAAATTAACAGCGATACGAAGACTTCTTCGTCAAGCAGTCAGCCGTACGAAAACAACACGATCACCAACTCGTATCACCCCGGCGGCATGCAAGGCTTGCTCGCCGACGGATCGGTTCGCTTTGTCCAGGAAACGATCAGCATGGATATCTTTCGTCGGATCGCGACCAGCGACGATGGGTTGGTCGTCTCCGATTTTTAAGCGGCACTCGGTCCATTTCGTTACCGCCTGAAAGGTTGGATAAATCTATGCCTCATTATCGAACGCACGCGTTCTTGCTGATCGTCGCCGTCGGTTGCGCCGGCCTGTTGAGCGGCTGCTCGAATTCCGACCAGCAATCGCAAGTGAAGGGCGCCGTCTCGCTAGACGGGCAACCCCTCGCCCACGCGACGGTGACGCTGATTAACGACGAGCTTGGCGTCGGCGGCAGCGCCACGGTTGAGAACGGTCAATTTCAGTTTGCGGCTGAATTGCCTCCTGGCTCTTACTTGATCGAAATCGGGCCGCCGCCGGCTCGCGCTCCGCACGAAGCGCCGCTGAAAACGCCCGCCGTGAAACTGCCCAAGTATGTTCAAAACGCAAAAACGAGCGGCTTGACCGCCGAACTGAAGCCAGGCGAAAACTCGCTGGAGCTTGACTTCGCCGCAAAAAAATAAAGCTGCCCGATTCGGTACGCAACTTTCGCCAGTCGTCGCCCCCAGCA
>JBITAD010000463.1:0-2869 GCA_044439945.1 Blastopirellula sp. JB062 | reverse complement strand
ATTGGGCGGCCACGACTGCATTTTCTCTGGGCGCCGCTTGCCCCATTTCGTGCAAAGCTTGGCCGGGCTCTCTCTTCCTGCCGCCTGCTTGGCCGCTGGAATCGAACATGCCGATTTTGGCATATCGTTTGCAATTGCCTCTCCCTATAATCGCCGCGACCGTCAATGGCCGACTGCGCCGCGGTTCCGGTCGTGACGCCTTGGTTTGGCAAGCTGAACCGCGACCGTCGGAATCGCCGACGTTCACTTTTACGGAATCCCTACAACCACACTGCGCTCAACCCGCGAAAGTTGCATGTTTCAATCCACGTTAGCTAGAACCGTCGAGACGCGTCAAAAGGCGTTGAGCGTCAATCTTGATTCGCGACGATACGGCACCTTCGCCGAAATCGGCGCCGGGCAGGAAGTCGTCCGTTGGTTCTTTCGGGTCGGCGGCGCCGCCGGAACGATCGCCAAAAGCATGTCGGCCTACGACATGCAAGTGAGCGACGCCATTTACGGCCGCGCCGGACGCTACGTCTGTCGCGAACGTCTGCAAGCGATGCTCGATCAAGAGCACCAGCTCAATCTCGACCGGCTGACCGAAGGCCGGGGCGAAACCAGCACCTTCTTCGCATTCGCCGATACCGTGGCCGCCCGCGGTTACAAAGGCGGAACCGAATGCCACGGCTGGATGGGCATCAAATTTCAAGCGCATCCTCGCGACGAAGACAGCCAGGTCATCATTCATGTTCGCATGCTCGACAACGAAAACGCGCTGCAACAAGAGGCGCTCGGCATTGTCGGAGTCAATTTGGTATATGGCGCGTTCGCCTTTCATCACGAGCCGGAACTGTTGGTCGAATCGTTGCTCGACGGGCTTTCGACCTCGCGCATCGAAATCGACATGATCGAGTTTTCCGGTATCGCATTTCGACGCGTCGACAATCGCCTGATGAGCTTGAAACTGGTCGAGCTCGGGCTCAGCGGCGCGGCGATGTTCGCCGCCGACGGCGACGTGCTGCAACCCTCCGAATTTTTGTATCGCAAACCGATCTTGGTCGAACGCGGCAGTTTTCGGCCCGTTTGCAACGTCAACCTCGACATGCTGCATTGCGCGCACGAAAAGTTCTCGGAACTGCCTGAAGTGCGCGGCAAAGAGGTCGCGCAAATCATGGAAATTACGATGCGCAATCTCAAAGCCGAAGGCGAAATCGATCGCCGCGACTTTTTGGCGCGCGTCGATATCATGGCCGCGTGCGGCATGAACGTGCTGATCTCCGATTATTTCGAGTACTATCGTTTGGCCGCCTACCTTTCGCAGTGCACCAAAGAAAAAATCGCCATCACCATGGGCGCCGGCAGTCTCCGCGAATTGTTCGAGGAAAAGTACTACACCAAATTGCCCGGCGGAATTCTCGAATCGTTCGGGCGACTCTTCAAAAACGATCTGAAAATCTATTGCTATCCGCTGCTCGACCGCGACTCGCGCGAACTGACGACTTGCGACAACCTGGAAATCAAGCCCGAGCTGCAACAGCTTTACGGCTACCTGCTCGGACGCGGCGAGATTATCGGACTCGACAATTTCAATCGCGATTGCCTAGGCATCTTCTCGCGCGACGTGCTGCGTAAAATCGGCGAATGCGATCACGAGTGGGAATCGATGGTCCCCGAGTCGGTCGCCCAGGTCATCAAAGACCGCAAGTTCTTTGACTACCGCTGCGAAGAACCATGCGCCCTCTCCAAGTGACGCCGGCCGCTTCTCCGCTGGCCGCGCACTAAACTTGCGCGGCCGGCGACAATCGCCGATCCTTCGCTCGACCCTTTCTACGCGTGCGCTGGGCATTCCGTTCTTCGGTCGCTTGGCGGTCCGGTCGATCTCCAGGCGACGCCCGTCTGCTGGTCACGTTTTTCGCGCTGCACCTCGGCCGAACTGCGCCCCGGCCCAACGCGCCCCGGTCCAACGCGAGAGACGCGGGACAGGACACGTGCGTGCGTCGGCTGTCCCGCAGCGCGGCGGTCCTGCGTCTCGCCCAACCGCCACGCTGCCATCTGCTTTAGGGTCGGCGTAAGTCGTTTGCAGACCACGACAAAACGACGAATCTTTATCGATCTCATCTCCATCCCCCTTCTAAAAAAGCGCATGCGGCGAACCTGACCCCGGCAAACAGCGATGCCCGCTTCGCCGAAGCTGCCAAGAAAATAGAAACCGCCTGCGAAAAACCAGCCCTCTTAAAACGCCGGCGCCCAACCGCCAAGCCATAACGCCGCAAGCCGCCCAAAGAACAAACAAAGTATACCTACATAGAAGCCAAGAATCAATATATGTTTTAGACTTTCGTTAAAAATTAGAAAGAAATCTTCGCCGCCTGCCCACAATCAAGACAACCCAGGAAAAGCGGCAAAGCCCGGCAAGGCGGAGAAAGAAAGCGTGCAATCCGACCGCGCTGCGATCCGCACTAAATCACAATGGCCGCCGCAAGAAACGCCGCCCTAGAAGCAGAGACAAGAAGTGCAGCCAAGCCGAGTGCGCATAAAAAATGCCGCCGGGTGGGATCGAACCACCGACACGCGGTTTAGGAAACCGCGAAAAAGATGGCGTAAGCAGCAGCAGTGCCAAGGAGTTATGCCCAGACATCCCGCCGTCTTGCACCAAAGCTTGCACGGATGAATTGCAGCTTGAAGAGATTGCCGCGATGTGGGACAGGATTCCGCCGGGCATTCGGATGGCAATATTGGCGATTGCTCGTCAAACAGCGGGGATGTGATACCGCGACGGCCGATAGAATCGCCCCGCTTTTCGGGGCTGGCCTGTGTTGCGGCTGAGCCGCGAAGTTGCCCCCCGGGCCCTTTGTCTCCCTTTGGTTTCTCCACAGTAAACAATGCA
>JBITAD010000462.1:0-11140 GCA_044439945.1 Blastopirellula sp. JB062 | reverse complement strand
AGAAACGCGAGCTGCAAAAGTTGCGGACGCTTTCCGACGGCAAGTATCATCGCGGAAATTTCGGCGACTGTTACCGAATTCTGGACAGTTATTGGGTGCGGTTTCTTCAGCAGCGCGTCCCCATTGCGCCCGAGTTGACGCAGCAAATGAAAGCGGTCGAACGAACGGCGACCTTGCCCAATCGCGAAGCGGCCGCCGAGCCGAAACAAGAATCTCGCTTTGATTGGCTGCGCCGTTATACGCCCCGTTTTCCACGGTTCTAACGCAGGTCGAGTCGCGCGGTTCGGCTAACCGGCCAACGTCGTGAAGTAATAGCGGGTCAGATGATAAAAGACCGGCGCTGCGAAGCAGATCGCGTCGATCCGGTCGAGCACGCCGGCGTGCCCTTCGACCAGGGTTCCGTAGTCGCGGACTCCTCGATCTCGCTTAATGGCGCTCATCGTCATCGTTCCGGCGGCGCCCATCACGGCGATCACGATCGACATTAGGGCCGATTGCCAAGAGTTAAACGGAGTGGCGCCAGACAGCGAGAGCGCTGCGCCGACGATGGCAGTTACGCCGGTTCCGGCGAAAAATCCTTCCCACGTCCGGCTGGCGTTGATCGAAGGGGCGATCACGTTGCGGCCGATCAATTTGCCGCAGACGAATTGCAGCAGATCGCTAAGTTGAGCGATCAAGATGAAAAAGAAGAGCAGCCCGGCCGAGGTCGTGTAGTCGGGCGTGGTCCATTGCTCAAGATATAGCAGCGCCGGAGCGTAACTTAACGCGTAAACGCAGATGTAGAGCCCGGCCTGAATTTTGGCGACGCGCTCTAAAAATCGCTTGTAGTCGCCGGCGATCGCGATGCGGGCCGAGACGAATAAAAAGCCGTAGACGGGGATCAAAATGCTGAAGAGTTCGTAATGCGCCGTGCCGAGGCCGACCAACACGTACTGGGCCGGGGTCAGGACGAAAAAGACCCAAAACAGGCTGCGATGATCGCCGAGCCGAGTTGGGGTGAGCGTGATGAATTCGCGCAGCGCCCAAAACGAAATGAGCCCGAATAAGATGACGGTGGCGATCGGGGTCGGAATTAAAAAAGTGACGGCTAAGATCGCGGTCATCAACCACCAGGCGCGGACCCGATGGATAAACGCTTGTACGATCGCCGGATTTACGCTGGAGTCCGGCTGACGTTTGAGGACTTGTCCGGCGGCGGTTGCGATAAGTAAGCAGCCGATTACGACCCCCAACAGCACGCCGGTCGGACCGTCAAGCAAGTGGACGCTTTGCGACTGTGCGAGCAGAGTAAAGATGTGAGAGAGCAAAGTCATTCGCTGGGCCGATCAAACGTCACGCAGTCGCAGCACCGATTGACGCGCACGCGCCAGAAAATCATTTTTGTTTTCGCCTTGCTCCAGCCATATCGGAGCGCCGAACACGACCCGGCTGAGCAGCGGCACCGGCAAGTATTCGCCGCGCGGCAAAATGCGGTTCATATTGTCCATATAGACCGGGACGAGTTCCAGGTCAGGTCGTTTCTTATTCAGATAATAGATGCCGCTTTTGAACTCGCGAAGCTCGCCGCTGTCGCTGTGACTGCGCGTTCCTTCCGGAAATACGATCAGCGAATATTGATCGCCGATCTCGCGAATCATCAAATCGACCGGACTTTGATGAACTTTGATCTTATCCCGATCGATCAGCAGCGCGTTTAAGGAACGTGCCAAATGCCGTCGAAACCACCCGCGCGACCAATAATCTTTGGCGGCGATCGGACGCGTGACCCGGCGGACGTCAGCCGGCAACGAAGACCAAATGACCATCGAGTCGAGGTGGCTCGTATGATTGGCGAAATAAACGCGCTGACACGTATCGGGCTGGCAGTCGACCCAGCGCACGCTTGGACCGGCGAATACTTTCGCCAGGGCGGCCAGAAGTGGTGCGGTGAGATTCAGGTCCACGGCAAAGTTTAGGCGGCGAATCCAGCTACCGCCGATCACGATAAGGGGAATGTCGACGCCTGTATCGTATCGCGCGGCGGCACGCGCCGATAGACCGGCCGCCAGCGCAACATCTGTAATTAAGGGATGTTACGCAGTAGATGCGGGATGTTCCGTATATTCCGATCGAGGGCGGATTGACGTCGTTGCTTCGCATTTAGAGGTATAAATTTTTTCGATCAGCCGCTGATAGCCGTCGACCATCGTTTCGAGCGAGCCGTACCGGATCGCCTTTTCTCGGGCAGAAATCGCCATCTCTGCCATTTGATGGGGGGCGGAAAGCAAGCTGCGCAGCGACTCTGAAACCGCGGCCAGGTCGCTGGCCGGGTAAAGCAAGCCGTTGGCGCCCTGGTCGACCGCCTGCGGAATGCTGCCGACGCGCGGCGCAACCACCGGAAGGCCGACCGACATCGCTTCTAAGATCGAGACGGGGCTCGCCTCGTTTTTGGAGGTGAGCGCAAACAAATCGCAAGCCGCTAAGATTTCTGGTATATCGCTTCGACTGCCGAGCAGGACGACTTGATCCTCGACGTTCAGTTCGCGCCGTTTCGCTTCGATCGCGGCCCGCTCGGGACCGTCGCCGACGATCAAAAAGCGGGCCTGGGGAACGGTTTTTAAAACTTCAGCCGCGGCGGAGACGAACAGCAGATGGTCTTTTTCGGGTCGCAGCGCCGCAACGATCCCGCAAACGGGGGCGGCTTGGTCTATTTTGAATTCGTCTCTTAAGCGAGCGCGCGATTCGCGATCGGGCCGAAAGCGATCGGTATCGATCCCGTTACGTATCACGACCACTTTCTCAGGGGGAAAGCCTTCGACCTCGATCAGATGTTTGCCATGCGGATCGGCGACCCCGATAAATTGATCGGTTACGGCGGTAAGTCGGCGGTTGAGCCAGTTAATGGAATCAGGCCAACCGGTCGAATGAATCGCCGAGGCGATCACAGGCACGCCGGCCCAATAGGCGGCCAATCGCCCCCAGAACATTTTGTCGCCGGCGCCCACGGTGACGACGGCGTCGATTTGCCGCATCCGAAACAGTTCGACCAGACGCGGCAAGACGCGCAGATCGTACTTGCCGCTTAGCAGATGCGAGAACGTCGGGATCTCGGCTGCAAGTTCTTCGCCCAGCGGTCCTCGTTGTTTCGTGCAACATAATTCAGGCGAGAATCGAGTTCGATCGAGCCGCCGAATTAGATTGACCAGTAACGTTTCGGCGCCTCCGACCGGCATGCTGGTCGTGATAAACGTCACGCGCAACGGGCCGCGATTTTCAAGCGGTAAGCGGACGTTTCGGGTCATGACGATTCTCCCTGGCCGGTAAGCTTGTTTGAGCGAAAGTAGCGGTTGCGTAGCATTACGAAACCGTCGACAACTTGGCGTTTTTCCTGATTCGACAAGACCGTATGTCCTTGCCAGGCTTGCCAGACGCTGACGAGCCAAACCGGCGCCGCGATCACCAGGCCGAAACCGAGCGTCATCGGCAGCGCGACCGCCATCCAGGTCGCCGAGTCGACTTCCATGCCTAGGCGTCGACAAAGAATGAGTCCGACGCAAAAAGTAATTCCGTTCGAGACGGCGGTCGCTAAGACGGCGCCTTCTAAACCAAGCGGGGGCAACAGCAGAAAGTTCAAGCAAACGTTAAAAGCCAATCCGACCGCATACAGCAAGCTGACGAATTCCGCTTTCTCGGCACAATAGAGATAGAGCAGGGTCAAGCCGCCGATGCTGCTCCACGCGCACGATGCGACGGTCCAAGGCAGCACGGCGAGTCCGCCGTCATACTTGCCGTTGAAGACGACCGAAAACAACCATGGCGACGCCAGTAAAATGACGACTCCCCCGCCGGTAAAAAAAAGCGAGCCGAGTTTGATAATCAGGTTAGAGCTTTCGCCCACCTCTTGGCGGCGCCCCGCTTCCCAATCTGCCGACAAGTGAGGCAGCAGCACGCCGATCACCAAGCCGGATATCGAAGCCATCAGCCAAGGGACGATGCGGCTGCTATGGTAATTGGCGACTTCGGCCGCCGCTTGCTCGGGCGTAAAGCGACCGAAGTGGACGATCATATAGCGATCGATCACCAGGAACAGGTTTGAGAGTAAATTTGCCACCCACATCCAAGCGGCGAACGGCGCCAGTTTGGCCCAGAACTCGCGATTGGTCGAGATTTCGGTTTCGCTAGGGAGAATGCGATACTGATTTAGCAGAAAGTAGCCGCCTAACGCGAAAGTGGCGGCGCAAGCGATTCCATACGAAAGAATCACCGCCATCGACGTCGGTTGCCAAAATAAGATCAGCCCTAGACCGACCACGGCGAAGATCAGGCTATTGACGAACTGCAAGATCGACACGACGCGCATCTGTCGCATGCCGATAAACAATTCGATCAAGTAGTTGAAACCGACGACGGCCGCCAGAGTGATTGCGGCGGCGACGATCGTGTCGTACGAGGTCGATTCGTTAAATAACATCTGAGCCGCTTCGCGATCCCAGATGACCAGCGCGACGCAGCCGGCGGTCGCCAAGACGAGCGAGACGATTCCCGTCCGTTTCAGAAACGTTCGCAACTGTTGACGTTGATGATAATACTCGACGTATCGGCCGAAGGTGCCCGGCACGCCGAGCACGACGAGCGGCCCGGCAAGCATTAAAAAGCCGAACAGCAGATCCCATTGGCCAAGTTGCTCGGGCGAAAGCCAGCGGCAGAAGAGTACGCCGCGGACAAAACCGACCAATCGCTGCACCACCGTCAGCACGGCTAGCAGCGCCAAACTTTCGGCCAGGGGAGTCGCGGCGAAGGTTGTTCGAGATGTCGACGAATCGGTTGCGGTCGAGGCTCCGGCGCTCATACGGTCGCTCCCGCCGCGGCGGCGACGCAAGCGGAGTGCGCAGGCGTTTCGATCGACGTTTGCGGCTGGTAGCGCGGAACGGAGAGTTTACGCGGATCGATCGTCAGCCAATTGCGTAGCCGGGCCAGTTGCGGATCGCCATGAATGCGTTGCAAATGGAAAGGGTCGTCGCCAGGCAAATTGTAGCCGCCGTAGGCGGAGCATACGCCGAGCAAGCCTTCGGCGCGACACATTTCAAAGGCGCGATCGTTTAAATTTTGGGGCAAGCCGTAAGGGAATGCGAAGTAGCGGATCGGAGCGTCGATCGCCGTCGCCAATTCGCGTTTGGCCAGTACGACTTCGTCGAATAATTGCCGTTCGTCGCGTATCTTGCCGAGATCGGCATGAAACCGAGTATGAGCGCCGATGTCGGCGCCTGCCGCCGCGAGATCTTGAATTTGTCGCAGCGTGTTGACCGGCGCTGGAATCGAAGCGTCCGCTTCGTGCGGGAAGGGGCGCCCCGTCATGATGTTGCCGGTACTGACGAAATAGGTGAAAGGTATCTTTCGATCCAGCAGCAACGGCAGCGCGAAATCGCAGTTCTCGGCATAGCCGTCGTCAAAGGTAACGGCGACCGCCGGCCGCGAGTTGCACCGCATGGCGATCCGGCGTTGGGCTTCCTCTAAGGAGACGAATTCGAAACGTGCGCCGATCCAATCTAAATGTTGACGAAAGCCTTCGCGCGAGATCGTCCAGCTATTGGGGTTTTCGTTCGCAACGCGATGATAGAACAAGATCATCACCGGCGATAAGCCGACGCGCGAGCGCCGACGATTCCACTGGCGTCGCCAAGGATAGGTTGCGCCGTAGTAGAGGTCGATGAGTCGTTCTCGCCAAATATTCATGTCGCCGTTTTTCGCTGTTTCTCCACGCTGCGTTTATTCGACCGTGGATATGTTTAGCCCGCTTTTGACCCAGTTTTTGACTTCTTGGCCCGCTAACCACAAACCATGTCGCATTTTGGCGCTGGTGCGATTGGGAGTCGCACGCAAATGCAAGCAGGCTCGCGGAGCGGCGCGCCAGTGCGCTTTGTACGGTTCGTCGCCGCGCAGAAAATCGATCGCCGCATATTTTTGTTCGATGGCGCGACGGATGATCGCCGTTTGCATCAAACTGCCGGGATCGTCGGTGAGGCGATCAGGATCGAGACCGGCTTGATAGGCGAAAGCGGTCGTCTCGCCTAAAAAGTGGATTTCGGCCGCAATGGGCGCGTCGTCTAGATCAAGCCACAAGATTTCGCATTTGCCGATCGAGAGCATTTCGGCCGTCGCCTGACGCAGAAAACGATCAAATTGCGGCGAAGCGAAACAGCCCGGTTCTCCCAGGCTGCGTCGGCGCCGCATGTGCAGGTCGACTAGCACTTCCATCGCCTTGGGCATATCGTCGAATTTTCGGCAAACATGCAGTTGCGCGCGATCGGTGTCGAGGGTCCGTTTAATAAAGCGACGAATTTGTTTGCGATGCGATTTGGATTGGGTCGCTTCGTACGCCTCTTGGCTCTCGGGCAACTCTAAACGCCAGCATTGGATCGCATCACGTTGGTGAATCAGATTATCTTCGGCTTGTAGGCAGCGGCCCAACTGAGCGAAGCCTTCGTCGTCGGCGGCGATATTTTCGAGTTCGAGCAAGTCCCAGCCGTCGCTGGGCGAAACGGCCGCTTCGGTCAGCCAGCTTGCGATCGCACCGCAGACCGCCGGCAAATCGTCAGGCGTCGCCAATACGCTGGCGTAGTCAGTGCAAACTTCGCCGTCGCCAAGCAGGCGTAACGTCGTCCCTTTGGCGGCTGATCGGGTGCGGTACAGCGGCAACATGCCGGCCAGGCGATCGCCGTCGTAGGCGGCCAATAAATAAAGTTCGCCTGGCGCGTAACTTTCGGACCAGGGCGACAACCACTGAGGACGACGAAACGGAACGCCGCGTACCAACGGCGACCAATCGATCGAGTCGGCAAGTTCCGAAAAGGCGGTATGTCGTTCGACGCGCATGCGAGTTCCAAAAAATGAGAGAGCTGCACGGCAAGGCGTCATCCGCAACCAGAAGCGCCGTGCCAGATATACAACAATTCGCCACGGCGATCTAAATGCAAATCAAATTAGCGAAATTCGCCGACGAAGAGGTGATCGAACGCCACATCGTCGTTTCCTAGAAACATCATGTGGCGAAAAAACAACGTCTGAAGAGGACGGAGATCGCCGGCAGTCGAGTTATGAAATCGCGTAAGTCTTTTTTAGGTAGTTGTTTATGGCGGATGAGGTGCATCTGTGCAGGAACCTTGGCACGCCGCCTGCATTATCAGCCAAGCACGAACTGGGATGGAGTTGATCAAGGCGCCGCCAAGTTGGACGGCGCCTAGATCGCTCCTAAATCGTGCTTTTTCCTACCGGCTGATCGCCATGCTAAACCTGCATCACATCCTCGCCGTACTTTCCGCCCACCGCTATCGCTGGATCATTCCGACCGTCGTAATCACCCTCGCGACGGTCGGTTTCGCACTTCTAAAACCCAAACTATGGTCAGCGACGCAAACTCTCGTGCTGCGCGAAATTTCGATCGGCGGACTTGATCGCCCTGGCGCATTCGCACGTCCTGAAGATATGAAAACGGCGCAAGAGACGATTCAAACGATCGCTCGTTCGCGCGAAGTCGTGACGCAAACCTTAGAGATCATTGGGGCGCCTCCGGCCGGTTGGTTCGGCGCGTCCGCTCAAACGTGGCCGACGGCCGACGATATCGCCAAGTATCGCGAATACATCACGGTCGGCTCGCCTGCTGGAACCGAGTTTGGCACGACCGAAATTTTTTCGATCCATGTCGAGGCCGAATCGCAAGCTCGGGCGGCGATGTTCGCCACCACGTTATGCGATCAGCTTGACGCTCGGCTTGAGCAAGTTCGCGATCATAAGGCGAGCAGCGTCGTCGCCGAATTAGAAGAAAGCGAACGCCTGGCGAGCGAAGTCTTGAACCGTTCGACCGAACAACTCTCGAAGCTTGAAGGCGAAGTGGGGAGCGATTTGGCCGAATTGCGGATTTTGAACGAATCTGGCTCTGGGGATGGAAATTTACGTCAGCAATTCGTCCAGGTCGAAGCCGAATTGCGGGGCGCTCGCGATCAATTGCAAGCCAACGATCAATTGCTTTCGTTGTTGTTGGCGGCGGCCGAAAACCCGCAAGAATTACTTGCGACGCCCAACAGCTTGCTCGCCTCGCAGCCGGCGTTGCGACGTTTGAAAGACGGCCTGGTCGACGCGCAGCTTCGCACCGCACAGTTGCAAGGCACGCGTACCGAAGATCACCCAGCGGTCGTATCGGCGCTGCAATCCGAACAAGAGGTCCGCGATCACTTGTTTCGCGAAATCGCGATCGCGATTCGCGGGATGAAAGCGGAAAAAAGCGTGTTGCAACAGCGCATCGAGGGCTACGAAAATCAGCGCGACGCCGTCGGCGAGCGAATGGTTCGCTTGGCGAAAGTTCGGGCGTCGTACGGCAATCTCGAAAACGAAGTTCGTCAGCGCAGCGAACAATTAGCGGAGGTCCAGCGCGATCTGGCCGACGCTCGCTCGTCGCAAGCTGCCGCGCATGCGGCCAGTTTGCTCACCCGAGTCGGTTTGCCGGAGGTGAGCGATTATCCGGTCGGTCCGTCTCGCAAGGTGATCGTCGCAGCCGGCGTGCTAGGAGGCTTGATTTGCGGAATCGGGATCGTTTTTTTGACGGTCGAACCCGCAACATACTTACAAGCGGAAGAATCGGAATCGCTGGTCGCCGGCGCGAAGAACGGGGTCAAGTTTGAAACGGACGCGCCGCCAGTCCGCAAACTATCATTCACCGACGCTTTGATTCATCTCGCCAAACGCGCGTCGCAGACCAGTTCGCGCTAGTTGGGCGCGTCTTGCGTCGGATTGTCGTCGAACTCTTACGCATAGACCGCATTATGACCGCTATTTACGCCATCGCGGCAATCGCCGGCCTTGTTTGGGGAACCCTGGGGTTGATCCGGGGCTCGCTGCTGCATGGCTGTTTGGCTTTGTTAGCGGTCACATCGACTTTCGGCGTCCTCTTTTTCGAGTTTAACGCCGGCATCAATTTGTCGATCGATCGTTTGGCTTTGGTCGGCTTGGTTGCGGCATTCGTCGTTCAGTGGAAATTGGGCAAGGTCCAACTGCGCCCCTTGGTGACCGTCGACTACGTGCTCGCCGCTTTGATGACGGTCATTTTCGTCAATTGCTGCTTTTTGCCTTGGGGTGGCGAATCGCAGATCATTCAGCACTTTTTGAACGGTTATCTGATTCCGCTAACGATCTATGCGATTGCGCGAAATCTGGATTACTCGGAACGGTCGGTTCGTCACGTGCTGATTTTCTTCGTCCTCTTCGGGATCTATTTGGCGGCGACCGGAGTCATGGAAGGGTTGGGGCAATATCGCTTTCTCTTTCCCCGCTATATCGCCGACCCCGAGGTCGGACTGCATTTTGGTCGCGCTCGCGGACCGATGGCGCAGTCGATTAGCTACGGCGTTTATTTGGCGACCTGTTTGCTGGCCGTTTGGCTGATGCGCGATTATGTCAGCGACAAATGGCGTCTTGCTCTGTATCTGCTCTTGCCGGCTTTTTGCGCGGCGATCTTTTTTACGAAAACGCGAACCGTTTGGTTGGGGGCCGGCGGCAGCCTGTTGGTGGTGTTGTGGTTAACGCTGCAAGGTCGAGCGCGAACGCTCGTTATCGGCGGCTTATTGACCATGGCGATGCTGGGCGGCCTGACCAAACTTGACGGCATTATCGGGTTGAAGCGCGAAGGGAGCGTGCAAGATACGCGCCGCTCGGTCAGTATGCGCGCCAGTTTCGCTTACGTCTCTTGGCAGATGTTTTTAGATAGTCCGATCGTCGGGCATGGTTTTACGCAATTCAAAGAAGCGAAGCTCGATTATCTGGGGGATCGAAACGTCGATTTGATTCTGGAATCGATCCGAGATTATGACCATCACAACACGTTTTTAAGCGTCTTGGTCGATTTGGGCGTCGTCGGATTCGTTCCATTTTTAGCGACCTATTATTTTTGGGCGCGCGACGCTTGGCGTTTGGCTCGCCGCACCGAGCCGGAGTGGGCGAGATCGATCGGCATTCTGTGTTTGGGCGTGATCGTCATTTCGTGGATGCAGATGTTCGGTCATGAGATTACTTTCACGCCGATCGACCACTTGTTGATATTTTTCGTCGCCGGCATGGCGATCGGCGCCAAGCAGCAATTGGAACTGGTCTCCGCCTCGCTGGCTCGGGTCGTGCCTGCGACTGGCCGACCGCAACCGGCGATGACTTCTTATAAAGGGACAACGACATGACGCAACGCGTGAAATTGTTCGGCGTCGAGATCGATGCGATTCGCATGACCGACGCGGTGGGCGGCATTTGGCGTCAAATTGAAACGCCCAACGCTCCGGCGCAATATGTGGTGACTCCTAACGTCGATCATGCCGTGTTGTTGCAAGGCAACCCGCAGTTGCAAGCCGCTTATCAAAAGGCGCACTGGGTGCTGGCCGACGGCTGGCCGGTCGTTTGGGCTTCGCGGTTATTGCGGCGGCCGTTGCCTGAACGGGTGACCGGCTCCGATCTGGTTCCGGCGATGTTTTCGGCCGCGACGCCCGACAAAGGTTTATCCGTTTTCTTACTGGGCGCCGCCCCAGGCGTCGCGCAGCGCGCCGCAGCTCAGATCGAACAAAAGTGGCCGCATGTGACGGTCAGCGGCGTTTATAGTCCGCCGTTAGGTTTTGAATATGACGAAGATGAAAACGATCGAATCATTGGAATGATCAACGCCGCGGCGCCGCAATTGTTGATCATAGGCTTGGGCGCTCCGAAGCAGGAACTTTGGATAGCGCGGCATCATAAACGGTTGAACGTCAAAGCGGCGATTTGCGCTGGCGCGACGATCGACTTTCTCGCAGGCGAAAAGCGGCGAGCGCCGCGCTGGATGCAGCAAGTCGGTCTCGAATGGCTGCACCGGATGTTGGTTGATCCGCGCCGGTTGGTCAAGCGTTACGCTCGCGACGCGGTCATCTTTCCGACGCTCGTATGGCGCGAATGGTTGCAAGTCGGAGCGACGTAAGCAAGCTCGCGCCCGTACGAGACTTGCGCGTTTACTTTTTCGAACTCATTTCGTGCACCATGTCGACCAGCGCAATCGCGTTGTCGACAGGCGTTTGTTGCATGATGCCGTGTCCAAGATTGAAGATATGGCCGGGACGACCGGCCGCTTGATCGAGAACGTCTTTCGTTCGCCGAC
>JBITAD010000461.1:0-11225 GCA_044439945.1 Blastopirellula sp. JB062 | reverse complement strand
CTTACGCTTGCGCTCGAGGGTGCGCTTTTTCGTACGCTTCTTTTAGCCGGGTGGTGCTGACGTGCGTATAGATTTGCGTCGTGACCAGGCTCTTGTGCCCTAGCAGTTCTTGCACGCTGCGGATGTCGGCGCCGGCGTCTAGCAGATGCGTCGCGAAACTATGACGCAACGTGTGGGGCGACGTTCGCGTGTCGAGGCCGGTGACGGCGATATATTTTTCTAGCATTCGCCCGACGCTGCGCGTCGTTAATCGATTGCCGAACTTGTTGGTAAAAACCGGTTTTTCTTTCGCCGCGGCTGAGCGAGCGCTAAGCGTGCGTCGGTCTAACCAGTCGTGCAGCGCTTTGACCGCATAGCTGCCGAGCGGCCCCAGGCGTTCGCGTTTGCCTTTGCCGCGAACGCGAATCAAGCCTTGTTCGGCGTCGATATCGCTGTCGTTCAGTCCGACAAGTTCGCTGACCCGCAGGCCGGCGCTGTAAGTCGTCTCGAAGATCGCACGGTCGCGCAGGCCGGCGGGCGTATTGGCGGGCGGGGCCGAAAGCAGCTTGTTGATTTCGTCGCCGGTCAGAAAATGGGGGAGCTTTCGCTTGCGTCGCGGATTGCGAAGCGGTTTGGCCGGGCTGCGGTCAATCAGTTCTTCGCGCTGGGCGAAACGAAAGAAAGATCGCATCGAGGCCAGGCGTCGCGAGACGGTCGTTTCGGCGTAACCGGCGTCAGAAACCGCGGCGACGTAACCGCGTAAGTCGAGCGTCGAGACTTCGCCGGTCGTCGCTGGCGCGGCGTATAATTCTTCGAGATAATCGACCAAC
The DNA here is from genome assembly GCA_044439945.1 of Blastopirellula sp. JB062. Classification (GTDB taxonomy): domain Bacteria; phylum Planctomycetota; class Planctomycetia; order Pirellulales; family Pirellulaceae; genus Blastopirellula. The sequence goes on along the minus strand of JBITAD010000461.1, from coordinate 10,416 downwards.
GCTTCCAGGTCTTCGCTATAGCTTTTGACCGTCAGGTCGGACGCGTTGCGTTCGACCCGTAAGTAGCGAAGAAAGCGGTCGGCGGCGGCTCGCATTTCCACGGCCGCAAACTCCTTATTCGAATTCGTCGAAATCGAGATGATCGACGCCGCTGATATCGATCGCCCCTTTGGCCGGAAACTCGAATCGCGGCTTCACGGCGGAGCTAGCAGGCGTTTCTTTTTCTTCCGCCGGCGCTTGAGCCCTGATCTTTTGGCTGAGCACCGCCGCATCATACCACGAAAAACTAAGTTCCGGGTTGGAGGCGTACCGACCAAGCGTGCGCAATGTTTCAGCGCGACGATTGTCGTTAAACATGAAGATATAGCGCTCGGCGCCTTTAACCAGTGCTAGTACGTTTATCTCTTCAGTCACGTGCGGCTCTCTTTTCAGACGCTGCGAAAACGGATGGCAATAAGCGTTATCGGCTTTCTTGCCACCTCAACGCCACTTTCGATTTTCCGGCGCCGCCGCGGAGCGAAAGCATCTCGGTAATATGCGTGTAGCAACAGAAACGAATGAAATCTTCGCTACGATCCAAATATCCTTGCCACCCGCCGATGCGGGCGTCGTCCAAAAATTCATAGTGAGCTTCCGCTAAGGTCGTAAAGTCGCTGTCGTTTTCGTCATAGCTGCGTATTTGCGAAATAATCGGCCCTGAATAAGGGATCAGCGGCGGACGTCGCATGCTGGGCGGCGGCGGAACGAACCCGCGAGGATCGGGCCAGCCGGCCGGCAATTGCGGTTGTTCGGGCGGCGCTTCTTCTGCGGTCGGCGAGCTTGCGATGCTAGCACTGCCGTTGACTTGCGGCGCCGAGTCTTGATTGAGCTGTTGGTTCAAAGGGTCTTTCGAGTCGTCGGGCTGCGGCGTTTGCGTGTGCAGTTGCTCTTTCGCCAAAGCGAACTCCGCCTCCCAGACGTGCGATTCCGGAATGTATTCTTCGTCGGCGGTTCCCCATGGCAGCCCGTAGCCAGGCGGGATCGCATGGAAACCTTCGTTGACGGCGTACCAATTGACGGCCAACGTCAGTCGCTTGGGATAGTAAGGCGTGTAGTCGGTAATCGATCCGACCACCACCACGTCGACCCCGAGCGTCTCGCCGAGTTTACGTATCTCGGTCGCGTCGCGACCGCGAATGCCGGTCGCTTCCATCGCGCGAATGACCACGCCGACCGGCACCACTTCGAAACCTCGGATCCGTTGCAGTTGGCCGTAGTAGGCGATCGTCACTTCGTCGGCGTTCAGCGTCGGAGCGTCGCTTTGATTATTAAACGGAATAATTGCGACTTTGCTGAGCTGCGGAAACGGATTGTGAAATTGCGGCTGGTGCTTCACCTCGGGGATTGCCGAGCAACCCGAGCCGAACAAGCCAGCTAGCAATATCAACCGGAGCCAACGCATAAGAAAATGTGGTCGCTTGCAGGTGTGCCCCCCTGCACGACGATCGCCGGCAGCAGTGCGCAGGCGAACTTATCATTGCTGAGCAATCGGCAAAGTTCGCCTAATCGCTTGAATCGAATCGTCAATTTTTTAGGAAAGGGGCGCCCCTTACAGCAGCGATCGCATGCTAGCGAGCCCCAGCGGCTCGCGACTGGTGAACGGCTCGCCGTACTTCGTGCCGATTACTTTGCCCCAATAAGAGGCTTCGTCATGCAGCTTTTCTAAAAACGTAGGCGAATCTTGCGGGCGACCTTCGACGAATTGGCTGTGATAGCACGCGATCGAGGCCGCTTTCGCTTCCCAGTGATCGCTGATATCGAGAACGAACGCGGGTTGCGCCGCCATTTTTAAATGGACGCAGTAATAGTTGTAGATACGTTCGGGATGAAACGGCTCTCCCGGCATCTCGGTTTTCGACAATTTCGACCAAAACCGAGCCGCGTCGACCAGTTGCGTCGCGGCCAAGTGGTCAGGGTGCGCGTCTTCCCAATAGGGGGCGAACAGCCAACGCGGTCTCACCTGACGAAAGACGCCGGCGACTTGTTCGCGAGCTGCTAGCGTCGGTTCGAGGCTTCGATTCGGCAAGCCGAGATTGTGGCGCCAATCGAGTTGCAAGATGTCGGTCGCCGCGGCCGTTTCGGCGGCACGCTTTTCCAGCGAGCCGAACGGGGTCGGCTCGCCGCTGGTCAAATCTAACACGCCGACTCGCAGACCTTCGGCTTTGAATTTCAATATTGCCCCGGCCATGCCAAGTTCGGCGTCGTCAGGATGGGGTGCGACGACTAAGACGTCTAGCTGCATTTCTTTTCCAAGTTGGTATGGCGTCGTGAGATTCGTTTTGACAGACTTCGCCTCTTGATTTCTCAGGCTAGCCCGTTGCTGAACCAATAACCATGAATCGTTTGACCTTACTCTTCGTGTTAATGTCGGCCTCGTTTCTGGTTGGATGCCAAACATGGCGTCCATGGCACAAAAAATCGAACGCCGAGCCGAAACAAACCGAGATGGCCGAAGATACCGAGACGAAGACGAGCATGGATTCGGTTACCGAAGAACTCTCTGGATTCTCCAAAGCCTTTCGCGGCGAGTCGGGCGGCGACAGCGGAACCGGCTTGAGCGACCGTTCGCGCGATATCGAAAAGCGATTGGGATATCGCTAAATGAAACGCCGCTATTTCGACTGCGAGGCTTGATCCTGCGTCGGCTGCGCCGGTTCTTCGCCCAACAGCCAGCGGCGGGCGTCGTCGACGTTTCGAAAGAGATGCCCGTGACCGAGCCCGCGATTGCGGAGCACCGTTTCGACAAATTTCAGTTCTTTGTATTTCGCCTCGTCTTCGGCGACCCAAGCGACCTGATGCTTCCAGGTAACGCCTGCTTCGCGAAAAATATCGATATGCTTGTACCCGTCGATGGTCGACATCGTCTCTTCCGTTCGCGCTTCTCCCAATATCTTGTAGCAGTCATGCTCTTCGCAAGCGGCGACAATCCGCTTCCACAAGCGGAGCGAAGCCGCAAAGCCGACGTTGCCGCGCCCGATTACGTGGATATGGTCGCCTAAAAATTCGATGACGTTTTCGTCGCTCATGGCCAGTGATTTCAGATTCTAAACGACCCGTTGGGCGCGGGCCGTTTGAAAGATAGGAAAACGGTTCGTCTCAAAACGAAGACTCATGCAAGGGGTGGCGTCTAGCGCCTGTTTCCAACAACTCGTTTCGGCTTCGACCTTTTCGCCTTTCGCCAAAATCCGAAAATCTCGGGCACGAAATGAGGTTGAGATACCGACTCTACTATCTACCCCGAAATAATTGCCAACGCCACCCTTTTTTCGTTTTCGGCTGTGCGGATCACAAGCGTAGGGCAAACGACGCCGGGCCGACGCGAAAGCGTAAACTTGCGGAATGGTCGCAGACGGCGGCGATGCAATCAGAATAGAGTAAGCCGCTTAAGGAGGTAAACCGGTGAAGAGAATAAATTCGCTTGCGATCTGACGGAAGCTTTACTCTTTCTTCGACTTCGGTCTGACAAACAGATTGACCAGCAAAAACAATAGCACGTTGGCGCCAAGTCCCCACGCCGAGGCGTGCACCGGCAGAAACAAGCGAGCCTGGTTCACCCAGGTCAGCAATGCGTCGAGCGGCGATAGGCTGGTCATTTCGACGACTGCCGGAAAAAGCGAGGTGAACAAAAAAGCGACCAGCAGACCGACCGCTAAGCCGGCGGTCGCCGCTGTTCCGCTGCCGCGGCGGAGGTAAAGCACGTCGATCGTCATCGGCAATAGCTGCACGCTGAACGCGACTGCGAACAGGGCCAAATCGACGATCATTTCCATGAACCCGGCAAGGCTGCTTTGAGGACGGTTGGCGAGAAGCACCAACCCGACCGACGCCGCGGTCGCCGCCAGAATCACGAAGCGTCCGACCCACACTCGCTCGGTTTCGGAGGCTTGAGGGCGGAAAAAGCGGTCATAAATATCGCGGGTGATCAAGGCGCTAAGCGCATGCAGATTGCTGTCGGCGGTGCTCATGGCGGCGGCCATGATGGCGACGATGATTAACGAAGCCGCGGCGGCGCCGACGGCAGGACCGAGCAAGATCGGCAGATGCTCTTTAAGGATCACGACCAGAATTTGGTCGTAGTTTTCGATCCCCGGCGCCGGGTGAACTCCGGTTTCGTCGAACTGCAGCGGATACAAGGCCTGTCCGCCCAACCCGACGAGCATAATGCCGAACATAAAGCATCCGGTCAGTAAGACGATGAAGATCAACGCGCTCTTTTTCAGCACGCCGCGATCTTTGGCGGCGTAAAATCGCATCCATTGCGCCGGTTGAATGATTCCGCCGATCGGCATCAACAAGCAGACGGTGAACAGCATCGGCAGTTGCCAAAAACCGCTGTTGCCGGGGATCGTTTTCGACGACTCGGGTAGTTCGGCCACGGCGTCGCGAAAACCGCCGATACCGCCCAGGCTCGCCACCATCGCCACGCCTGCCAACATCATGCCTAACACCAGCAAGATGCATTGCAGGGCATCGGTCCAGGCGACGCTGCGCATGCCGCCGATCATGATGTAGAGCGCGGTGATCGCCGCCAGGACGATCACGCCGATCTCGAAGGCGTTGGCCGAATCGGCGAAAAGTACCGCCGCCAGTTCGCCGCCGGCTTTCAATTGCATGATCACGTAGGGGATTGCGAACAACACGCCGACGAAGGTAATCAGCGGGCGGAGCAGCAAATGACTTTCGTAATGTTCGCAGATCATGTCGGCTTGGGTGACGTACCCATGTCTTCGACCCGCCGCCCAGATGCGAGAACCGAGTAGATAAATGCAGAACCCGGCGATCGGAACGTTTAGGCTGACCAGCGCGAAGACGACCCCTTCGCGATAGACCATACCGGGGGCGCCCAAGAGGGCAAACGAGCTGAAGAAGGTCGCCATGATCGTCAGGGAAGAGATTAACCAACTTTGTCCGCGCCCGGCCAGATAGTAATCTTCTTCTCCGCGTTGGCTAAGCGCGTAGCCGACGCAGCCGATCGCCAAGAGGATCAGCAAGTACGCAAACAGCACGACGAAAGGAATCCATCCCAAGACGGGCGTGGGCGTCGCCGCAAGAATCAAGGCGTCGCTCATTGCGGGTCCTCCGGATCGTCGCGCCAGACCCAGACGTAGCAGACGATGGCTACCGCGCTGAGGACGAAGTACCAGACGATGCCCCAGGCGTAGAGCAGGGGCAAGCCGAGAACCATGACGGGGCGATTCGCCAGCAGAACGCCTGGTCCGACTCCCATGAATAGGGCGATCGCAACGACGGCGGTCGCCAAGCGGCCGAGGGAACCAGGCGCCGCGGGAGGCTCAGGTTTCATAAGTGATCCGAGGTGGGGCAAGGTGAAAAAGCGAATGGATCGAGAACCGATCTACACGCGGGGAACGTCGGCGTCTTGCAACGCTTTGGACATTCGAGCGTAGACTTGTCGCGCCGCAGCGCGAGGATCGTAGTCGGGCTTGTTCCAAATCATTCCGCTGACTTCGCCGCAGAAGTCGCCCCGGTAGCCGCCGGCATAAAAGAGTTGGAACAATTTCGGATAGTCGACGTTTCCCGTTTCGCCCGCTAAGCGAAAGGCGTATTTCCCGTCTTGTTCGGCGACATCTTTTAAAGCGACGTTCGCCGCGTAGGGAAGCGCGACGGCGACGGTTTCTTCTATCGGCATATCGCGAAAAGCGTAATGACTGTAGTCGTACGTCATTTTCAGATAGGGCGGTTCGCCAAGCTGTCGAATGAGCCAGGCCGCTTCGCTGGGGCGCGACATCCCTCCGCCGCGATGCGGTTTAACGGCTAAGACGACTTCGTATTGGTTGGCAAGTTCGGTCCAGATCCCGATTCGATCGAGATAAAACGAGCGAAGCTTGCGCCAATCGCCGCCGCCGAGCGTGGTTTGCACCAACGGTTTCGCGTCGTTTCCCAGATCTGCGGATAACTCGAACGCTCGCTTCAGGCGATCGAGATTTCGCTGGTGCTGTTTGGCGCTGCGAGACGGTTGAAGATGTTCCATCAGCGAGGTGAGACGCAACTCTTTCTCTTGAATAAGCCGCTTGATCGCCGCACGCCGTTGAGGCGGTAAGTTGGCCGGCGCCGAGTCCCAATCGGGAAAAATTGTGATCTCGACCGCATCAAAGCCGATTTGCGAAATCTCTTGGATGGCGGTTTCCGTTTTCAGCGTTTTCATTCCGTAGGTGCTAAACCCAAGCGTGCACCCAGCGGGCTGCACGCCGTCGGCGAAGCTTGCTGGCGGTGCGAACGCTAGAGACCCCGCGGCGGAAAGCCCTGTTTGCAGGAAGCTGCGGCGAGAGAGAGGCATGATAGGTCCTTGCGATATTTGCTTCGCTTGCGGTCGTCGCCCGGCTTGGCGAGCGTGACGACCGAAACGAAAAGGTTGGGAGGCTCGATTTCGCTAGGCGATCGTTAGACGGGAACTTGTCGGTTGGCGCCGTTTTCTAGCGACGAACGCTGTTGCAACAAGCGAAGGAACGGTTTGAACATGCTAGCGTAGTCGTGCCAAGTGCGACATGAAATAAGGTTGTCGTCGATCACGCATGGTTCATCGACGTAGTCGCCGCCGAACTGCGTGACGTCTAATTCGCACTTTGCGACGGTCGTGGCGCGGCGGCCTTGCAGGCAACCGGCCGCGGCGGCTAGTTCGACCCCGTGACAAACCATGGCGATCGGTTTGCCGTGGTCGAAGAAGTGCTTGATAATCCGCAGCAGGTCTTGATCGTATCGAAGGTATTCGGGCGCTCGCCCGCCAGACAGAAAAATGCCGTCATAGTCAGCCGGGTCAATCTCGCAAAACGCCTTGGCGGCGCGAATATGATAGGAAGGCTGCTCGCGAGTAATATCCCAGGGGACGTTCTCTAGCGGAGGGATTTCGTGCATCACGCCGTGGTAGTTTCTCGCTTCCGGTCCAGCTACGACAACTTGGAAACGCTCTTCGGCAAGACGGAAGATGGGGTACAAGGTGTCCATCATTTCCGTGCCGTCGCCGATGGGCAGCAAAACGCTGTGCGTCATGAATTTTCCGATCAAATTGAAGTGGATAAGTAGTATCTTGGCGGATATATGTCAAACGACCTGAATTTAGGTGCAAATCTCGTCAATGACGTGCCCGTGCACGTCGGTCAAACGGAAGTCTCTTCCAGCATGGCGATAGGTGAGTCGCTCGTGATCAAGTCCCATGATTCGCAGTATCGTGGCGTGAAAATCATGGATGTGCACCAGATCTTCGGCGACCAGATTGCCGATGTCGTCCGACTTGCCGTAGACGACGCCAGGCTTGACCCCTCCGCCGGCTAGCCAGCAGGAAAAGGCCTGCGGATGATGGCTGCGACTTTTGGTTCCTTTGCCGTCTTGCGCCCAAGGAGACCGGCCGAACTCGGTGCAAAAAACGATTAGCGTTTCGTCGAGCAGCCCGATCCGTTTTAAGTCGGTGATCAATGCGGCGATCGGTTGGTCGACCCGCTTGGCGTACTTGCCGTGGGTGGCGATATCGCGATGCGCGGCGTCCCAGTTGTCGCTGCAACTTCCGACCGAGTCGATGATTTCGACGACGCGTACGCCTCGTTCGACCAAGCGGCGCGCCATGACGCACTGAGCCGCGTACGAGGTGATGTCGCCGGGGCGGCTGCCGTATAGTTTGAGCGTTTCGGCCGTCTCGCGAGAAAGATCGAGCGCTTCGGGCGCCGCATCTTGAAGTCCGCGAGCGGCGGTGACGGCGGCGGATCTTCCGGCTAATTGACCGTCGTCATGCCGGGCTTGGTAATGTTGCTGATTGAGATGAGCTAATAGATCGAATTCAAAATTGCGAATCGTCTCGGGGTTAGGAGATTCTAAAAATGGAAGCGGTTCTTTGCCGGGTAAGATTCGCACCCCGCTATGAGACGCCGGCAGAAAGTTGGCGTCCCAGATTTGCGGGCCGTTATACGGACGATGCTCGGACAAGACGACATGCGAGGGAAGTTGCGGATTGAGCGAGCCGAGACCGTAACTTAACCAGGCGCCAAAGCCGGGCATGGCTACCGACGTGCTGCCGGTATGTAATTGCAGCGTGGCTTCGCCATGATCGCGATGATCGCTGTTCATCGAGCGGATTAAGGCCGCGTGGTGCATCACTTGGCGAATGTGAGGAAAGAGATCGCTGACTTCGGTACCGCACTGTTGATTGGGGCGAAATTTCCAAGAGGCGGCTTTCAAAAAGCGGTCGACCTTCGGCATGCCGCTGACGGTCGCCTTGGATTCCATGCCGATCGAGTGATCGTGCTTGCGCTCGAGCATCGGTTTGGGATCAAAAGTGTCGACGTGCGAGTAGCCGCCTGACATGTACAGCACGATCACATGTTTGGCCTTCGCCGGAAAGTGTTGCAGCGACGTTTCTTGGTTGGCGGCCAGCACGCTGGTTGACGACGCGCCGAACCCGAACGCTGCGCATGCGGTCAGCCCGCTATGGATCGCCTGGCGACGGCTGATGGGGAAAGGGTAGGATTTCATAGCCGAATTACTCCATGTGCAAAAATTCGTTGCTGGCCAGTAACGATTTGGCGACCGCCTTCCAGGCGGCAAGGCGCACCTCCTCGGGCTCGGCCGGTTCAGATGCGGCGATCGCAGCGGTGAGCGTCTCGAGTTGTTGGGCGACGCTTGCTTGTTCTGCGCGACTGGGCGGGCGTCCGTAAGCATGCTGATAGGCGAACCGAATCGCGCCGTTCTCGTCGGGCGCCGCTTGAACAATTCGGCGAGCGAATGCCGCAGACTGTTCTCGGACGAAAGGCGAATTGAGAAGAAAGAGGACCTGCGTCGGCAACGCCGCCGCCGAGCGTCGCTCGGTCGATTGATTGCGATCGGGACCGTCGAAAAGGGCGAAAAACTGTTGCCGGAACAGCCGCTGCGTCATCAGATAGACGCTACGACGGTTGCTTGAATAGCTGCCTTTAAACGGATTGTTTAGCGAGTAAGAACGACTCTTCCAATGCGGAAAAGGAAATCCTTCGCTCCGCTTCAGATCTAAGTTGCCGCTGACCATCAAGATGGAGTCGCGAATCGCTTCGGCTTCGAGTCTGCGCCGCGCAAATCGCGCTAGATAGACGTTGTCGGGGTCCATACGCAGGCTTTCGTCAGTCGTCCGGCATGACAGCCGATAGGCTCGCGAGAGCATCAGTCGACGATGCAACGCTTTTAACGACCAGTCGTCTTCTTCGACAAAAACGTTCGCCAAATAATCTAACAGTTCGGGATGCGAAGGTTCGTCTCCTTTGACGCCGAAATTGCTGCTGGTTGCGACCAAGCCGCGACCGAAATGATATTGCCAGACGCGATTGACGATGACGCGCGACGTCAGCGGATGGTCGGGCGAAGTCAGCCATTGCGCCAGTTCTAGCCGGCCTGAACCTTGCCAAGCCGTGGAATCGGTTGGCTGTTCGCTCAGTACCAAGGGGAAGCGACGCGGAACGATTCGACCGAGATTGTGCGGATTGCCTCGCAAATGAATCGAAGCGTCGACCGGTTTCCCTTCGCTGACGCCGAAGACCGACTCGAAAGGGGGATTGTCGGCCAGGCGATCTTTTTCTTTTTTGATCCACCCGAGTCCATGCAGCAGTAGCTCGCGGAAGGCGCCGTCGTGCGACGCAAGTAATTTCTCACGCCGCGTTTCTAATTGGCGCCGCGTCTGTGGGGCGAGATCCTTCTGCTTGAGCTGCCCTGCGACTTCTTTGAACTCTCGAATCGTCGGACGGAGCCAGGGGCGATGATGGTTGTTGATCTGATAGTAGTAACGCTCGATTAATGCGTAGTAATCGTCAAGGCGTTTTTGTTTCTGCGAGTCAGGAGCGGCAGTCGACAGGAATGAGGGAGACTTCTCATTCGAGGCCCCCATCGTCGGGTAACGCGTGCTTTGGAAAATGCCGTATAAGCCGAAGTAGTCCGACTGTAAGATCGGGTCGAACTTGTGGTCATGACACCGGGCGCAGCGAATGGTGACCCCCAAGATGCCGCGGCCGAGCGTATCGATCGTGTCTTCGATCATCAGATGCTCGTCTTCGTACTTGGTGTTGCCGAAGCGTCTTGAGAGCGAGACGAAGCCCGTGGCGATGATAAGCTGGCGCGCGTCGTGCCCGCTTTCGGCTTGACGAGCAATGAGATCGCCGGCGATTTGAGCTTGAACGAACTGGTCGTACGGCATGTCGGCATTGAGCGAATCGATCACCCAATCACGATAAAGATAGGCGGTAGGAATGGGAAAATCTCCCACATCGCCTTGGGTGTCGGCATAGCGAGCGATATCGAGCCAGTGACGGCCCCAACGTTCTCCATAACGAGGAGACGCGAGCAAACGGTCGATCACCCGCGCGAAAGCTTCGGACGTTTCGTCTTGTAAAAACGCATCGACTTCGTCCG
>JBITAD010000460.1:0-11267 GCA_044439945.1 Blastopirellula sp. JB062 | reverse complement strand
CTAGCGACCAATATCGCCGCCATCTGCTGCTGCACGAAGGAACCCATACGTTCATGGAAAAAATGTTCGGCGGCGGCGGACCTCCTTGGTACAGCGAAGGTATCGCCGAGTATTTCGGTACGCATTATTGGCGCGACGGCAAACTGACGATCGGCGTCGTTCCAGCGACGAAAGAAGAAATGCCGATGTGGGGCCGAATCAAGATCATCCGCGACGATTTCGCCGCCGGCCGCGGAAAGACGCTCGACGAAATCATGCGCTATCCGGCCGACGCCCATTTGCAAAACAATCCCTATGGCTGGTGTTGGGGTGCGGTCGCTTATCTGGAGGCGAATCCCCGTACGCGCGAGCAGTTTCGCGAATTAAAAGATTACGTTCGCCTCGGCTACGACATGAATCGCCGCTTCAAAGAATCGCTCGGCGACCAATGGGCGCAAATCGACGAAGGCTGGCAATTGTTCGTCGCCAACGCCGACTACGGCTACGACTTTGAGAGAAACCGAATCGCCTACCAAGCCGGAACCCCGCTCGAAGACGGATCGGGGGGCGCGACCATCCAAGCCAACCGCGGCTGGCAATCGTCCGGCATCTTGCTTGAAGCGGGCAAAACTTACGAGCTTGTCGCCTCGGGGCGGTATCTGCTCAATCAGCATCCCCCTTGGCCCTGCGAGCCGAACGGCGTCACGCTGCATTACTTCAATAACCGTCCGCTGGGCGAACTGCTATGCGGTCTGCGTCCCGACGACTGGAACGGCCCTGCCGCATCGCCGTTGACAATCTTCGAGTCGGTCGGCTATCAACGCACGCTTACTCCGCCGTTAACCGCGACGCTTTACTTCAAGGTGAACGATAACCCGGGACAACTTGCCGACAATGTGGGCGAGGTCGAAATTTCGGTACGTGAGCTGACCCCGTAGCAATACGCGGCTTGCCCTGGCCGCAATCGTCGCTACCCTTCGAGTATGGGAGCGCGTTATGAAACATCTCATCGCATGGATCGGTTCGCTATCGCTCGCCATGGCGGCGACGGCCCAAGAATTGCCTAAAGCGACTCAACCTTCCGAATCGGCTTTGCGGCGGACGTCGCCGCGTCGGGCCTATCTTTACGGTTCGCTCTATAGCGGGGTCAGCAGACGGCCGGCAATTGATCAATATCTGCTTGACCAAGGTCTCGATTCGGCTGGCAAACTGCCGATCGTTCCGTATCGACGCTGGGACGATGCGATCGCGCCCAATCGCATGCCGCTGCCGACGGACAAGTATCGCGGCGTCTCGCAACCCAAAACCGGATTAGAACGCTACTATCGCTCTAGCCGTCCCCTACCCCGGTTGACGCCTACCCAACGCGCCGAGGCGCCTTTGTATCGCGGACCGTCTCGCCCCGGCATGATCGCCCCCAAAGCGGAAGCCAATCGCTCGACTCCAAACTGGCGACAAGACGAAAAATCACTCCGCCGCGATTAGCGACATCGTAGCGACTTGCCGCGGACTACATTCGCAGGGCCTCGTCCCTCGCTTGCTCTCAAGGTATTCTCAAGCCAGACGTAACTTTGCCTTTCACGCGTTCCGGTCGCCCGATAGCCATGAAATATTTTTACTTTGACGAAGGAAAGAAAAAGGGAATCGACGGCGGATCCCCTCAACCGGCGACGCTGGCGGAAGCTCTCGCCGCGTGGGACGCCATGACAGGCGAACCCCTCTCGTTTCTCGGCGTCGTAAACGATTCTGGAGTGACGCTTCAATTCATGTGGGATGAAGACGGTACGATGGTGATCGACATCCCTCAACCAGATCGCAGCGGATCTTGGACCAAGAACTGCGATTTGGACGAGTGCCGTCAAGCGATCGCCGATTTCTACGCCGGCGACGACCCGACGCAGCGAGCCGGGCTGACGTTTGAATTGTGGTAGGCGAAAGCGGCGGCGCATCGCAAAAAAATTCGCTCTCATCGTGCGAAAGGGGTAAGCTGACGGTTCTCTCTCGCCCCGCAATCCTAGACGGAAACTCTTACTATGCGATCTCTCGCCACGCTCTTGCTGCTCGCTTGCGTCACCGGCGGCGCAGCCGGCGCCGAGTTGCCGAATATCGTTATCCTTTACGCCGACGATATGGGATACGGCGACTTAGGCGCGAACAATCCTGATTCCAAGATTCCGACGCCCCATTTAGATCGCCTGGCCAAGCAAGGTTTGCGAATGACCGACGCGCATAGCTCTTCGGGCATTTGCACGCCGAGCCGCTACGCGTTATTAACCGGGCGTTTTCACTGGCGAAAATTCCATGGCATCGTCAACTCGTTTGACGCGCCTGTCTTCGACGACGAACTGACGATGGCGGAGGTCTTGAAGTCAAAAGGATATCGAACTGCGTGTATCGGCAAATGGCACTTGGGCTGGAACTGGGATGAGATTCGCAACCCCGAGGCGCTTCCCGACAAAGATCGGCGCGGACGAAACGTCTATTCGCCTGCGGCGTTCGATTGGTCAAAGCCGATCAGCGGGGGGCCGCTTTCGCACGGCTTCGATTATTATTTTGGCGACGACGTACCGAACTTTCCGCCGTACGCCTGGTTTGAAAATGATCGCGTGATTACCACGCCGACCGAGCCGCTGACGATTACGCCGAAAACGGCCGAAGGTTCGTGGGAAGCTCGCCCCGGTCCGATGACTCAAGATTGGGACTTTTATCAAGTGGTTCCCCGCTTGACCGAACGTACCGTCGAGTGGATCGGCGAGCAAAAAGGAAAACCGGGGCCTTTCTTTTTGTATGTCCCTTTTAACTCTCCGCACGCGCCGATCGTGCCGACCGAGCAATTTCGGGGTAAATCGCAGGCGGGCGGGTACGGCGACTTCGTCGTGCAAACCGACGACGGGGTCGGGCGGATCTTAGCGGCGCTAGAGCAAAACGGTTTCGGCGAAGAGACGCTGATTATCTTTACTTCCGACAACGGCGCCGAACGATACGCCTATGACCGAATTCGTAATTTCGATCATTGGAGTTCGGCCCCGCTACGCGGCGTAAAACGCGATCTTTACGAGGGAGGTCATCATGTGCCGATGATCGTCAAATGGCCGGGGCGAGTCCCCGCGGGCGGAGTCAGCGACGCGCTGTGCAGCCAAGTCGATCTGCTGGCCAGCGTCGCCGCGATCGTCGGCTTTGAACTGCCCGACGGCGCCGCCGAAGATAGCTACGACCTATCCAAAGTATGGCAAGAGAACCGCAAGAGTCCGCGACGCTCTATCGTACATAACACGTTCGCCGATCAGTATGCCGTTCGCGACGGCGACTGGATCTTGATCGCGGCAAAGTCTGGCGCCCACAGCAAAGTCCCTGCTTGGTTCGATCGCCAAAGCAAATACGTCGAGGACGGCCTGCCCGGCGAACTCTACAACCTGAAACGCGACCTCGCCCAACGGCATAATCAATATGCCGACCAACCGGAAAAAGTGAAAGAAATGACAGCGCTCCTGAAACAGATCCGAGCGCAAGGCCAAGTACGATAAAACCGGCTCGCCGCGTCGCACTGGACGATTTTGAACCCGTTAGTGACGAATGCCGTAGAGCGGCCCGTATTTGTCGCGCAGGTATTTGAGCAACGGGCGATGGTCGAGGGCCTCGCCGCAAGCGTTTTGCATCAATTGCGGCGCGGGGTAGCAACTGCCGTGACGGTGAACTTTGTCTCGCAGCCAGTGGAGCAGCGGCGCAAATTCTCCGCGTCCGAACATCTCGGCCAAATCGCCCAAGTCGACCGCAGCTTGATCGAACAATTGGGCGGCGTACATGTTGCCGAGCGAATAAGTAGGGAAGTAGCCGATCAAACCTGCGCTCCAATGGACGTCTTGCAAACAACCGTCGGCGTCATCCGAAGGCGCAACCCCAAGCAATTGCTGATATTTTTCATTCCAAGCGGCAGGCAAATCGGCGACCGGCAAATCGCCCGAAAGGAGCGCTTGCTCCAGTTCAAACCGGACGATGATATGCAAGTTGTAGGTCGCTTCGTCCGCTTCAACCCGGATCAACGAAGGCTGAACGTCATTGACCGCAAAATGAAAATCGCTCATCGGGGTATCGCCGAGCGACGCGAACAGTTTTTTCAGCTCTGGATAATAATGCCGCCAGAAAGGATAACTGCGGCCGACCATATTCTCCCACAGTCTCGACTGCGACTCGTGAACTCCGAGCGAAACGTATGATCCGGGCGGCAGACCGTACTGATCGGGGCGCAAGCCTTGGTCGTATAGTCCATGTCCCGCTTCGTGCAGCGTGCTGAAAAAAGCGGAAGGAAAAAAGTTCTGATCGTAGCGCGTCGTGATCCGGCAATCGTGCGGCCCCATGCCGCAGCAAAAAGGATGGTGCGTCACGTCAAGACGCCCCGCTTCAAAATCGAAACCGATATCTTGAGCGACGCGTTTGCCGAACGATTCTTGCGCGGCCAGCGGAAAATCGCGCCGCAAAATATCTAAGTTCGGGCGACGCCCCGTTTCGGCAATTTCGGCGACCAATGGCGCGAGATCATCTTTCAGCGCTGAGAGCGCGGCGGCGACTTCCGCCGTTTTCGCTTCCGGCTCGAAATAATCGAGCAGCGCGTCATACCGCGACTCGGCGTAGCCCAACGCGTCGGCCGACTCGCGCATCAGTTTGATGATCGTTTCCAGGTGGGGGCGAAACGCCGGAAAATTATTCTCGCTGCGCGCTTGCACCCACGCTTGCTGGGCGAGCGTTTTCGCCTTGCTCAATTCGACGACCAATGCTTGCGGCAATTTGGAATCACGCTGATATTCTCGCTTCAAGACGCGAATCGTCGCCCCTTGATCGCCGTGCGGATCGGCAACCATCGGGCTCTCGGCTAGCGCGGTTAACAGTTCGCCGACCCGGGGCGCCGTGCGCCGCTGATGAATCATGCCGGCCAGCAACGCGACTTGCTCCGCTCGATAGGCGCCTCCTTTCGGCGGCATGATCGTTCGCTCGTCCCATTCAAGCAATTCCTGAATGCTGCTTAGCTTGGCCGCCTCGCCGATTTCGCCGCATAATTCTTCGTATTGTCGTTGATAGTCAGTCATGGAGCTCATCTGCGGATGATAATTTTCGGAAGTACGGAAGCACGAACGCCCTCAATTCTTTAGGCGCGACGCCAAATGGACCAGCGTTTCGCCCAATGCATGAATCGACGCATGCCGCTTTAAATCTTTGAGCGAACCGTCGGCGGAAAAGGCGTCGCCCGCGTTGGGCACGGCGACCTGATCGGGAATGACGACCACCCCGATGTTGCTAAGGATCGAGCGAACGTGCACCAAGCCGCGCAGCCCACCCAATCCGCCCGGCGAAGCGCTCATCAAGGCGGCGACTTTCCCTCGATAAGCGGCCAGGCGAGGTTGATTCGGATCGGGGCGCGAGACCCAGTCGATCGTATTTTTTAATAACGGCGTAATCGAGCTGTTGTACTCAGGGCAAGACAATAACAGCGCGTCATTCTCTAAGAAAAGCTGCTTCAGCTTCTCGACGTTTTTCGGACGCCCTTCCGCTTCCAGATCTTCATTAAATAGCGGCAACGGATAATCGGCCAAGTCAATTTGCGTAACTTCGGCGCCGGCAGCTTCAGCCCCTGCCGCCGCGATCGCCACGACTTGCTTATTGTACGAATCGCGTCGCGCGCTGCCGGCAAACGCTAAAACCTTGACTCTCGACATACAAGCGGCCCCGTCAGGAAACTCGTTACAATCGCCTCACTTTACGACGTTAAAATTGTACCGCCAACGCCTCTCCCTGGCGATGCGTCTCCTCGCGCTGACTGCTGATTCCAGCCGCATTGCGCTTTCGACAGCGCCTTGCGACGACCTGCCTGGCAAACTGTATCAAACGTGCGAAAAATTCGACCTCGTACGCAAGCGGATCCTGCCGGACGTCGTAATCGGGCAATTAGTGAGGCTCGTCGCTCGAACGCTCACCGCCGGCCGAAACGATGCCGATGATGCCATCACCTAGAGACTCATCTAGTCATCGCTGAACTGGCTCTGCCCCCCGGTTTGCGCTACTCCAATTTCATCCTTTGATTGGTTATGCGGGAGCTGTTCGATGCGATATTTTCAATGCGCGGTCTATCTATTGGCGGCGAGATTCATGGCCGGCGACCTGTGCGCAGTCGAGCCCCTATTTGACGAAGTCGCGCCGCACGCCGCCGAGACCTCGCTCGCCTCTTTTCAATTCGCTTCGTTTGCCGGTACGTCCGAAACCGTTCCATTGGTCGGGTGCAAGTGCGATCCGGTTCCGCATATCCGCAGCAACGTGGTTAACGTCGAACCTTCGCGCTGTTGCCGATGCTGCGGCACGCCCCAGAACGAAAACTGGCTGAGCGCTTTGCTTGTGCCGGGCGACCGCTGTTTTACCGATTTCGTCAGTCCGATGACTAATCCCGTATATTTCGAAGATCCGCGGACGCTGACTGAAGCCCGCTTCATCTACCTTCATCATCAAATTCCCAGCGCCGCCCAAGGCGGGGCCGCAAACGTCTTCGCATTGCAATTGAGGGCCGCGTTAACCGATCGTTTATCGATCATCGCAACCAAAGACGGCTTCGTTACCTCGACCAATCCGCTGATCGACGACGGCTGGTGCGACGTGGCGCTTGGCCTGAAATACAATCTTTACGCCGATCCGTCGCGACAACGCTTGCTAAGCGCCGGCATGACCTTTGAAATACCGGCTGGAAGTACGCGCGCCCTGCAAGGCAATGGAGACGGCATGTTCGATCTGTTCCTGACCGGCGGAACGCAATTTGGCGGCTGCAATCATTGGATCAGCGCCTCTGGCTTTTTATTGCCGACCGACCAATCGGCCGAAAGCTCGATCTGGTTTTGGTCGAATCATGTCGACCATCGGCTCGCGCATACTAACTTTTACTTCTTCGGCGAGACCAATTGGTATCACTACATGAGCGCCGGTAAAGCGTTCGACGCGGCGCCGATCGAAGGAGGCGATCTGTTCAACCTGGGCGCGGTCGGGGTCGCCGGCAACGATATCGTCACCGGCGCGCTCGGCGTCAAGTACAAGCCCCACTCGCAGATGGAACTCGGTTTCGCTTGGGAAACGCCCCTTACCGATCGTCGCGACGTGATCGAAAATCGGGTCAACGTCGACTGCATCTTGCGATATTAACGCCGGCTGACGGGCCGCGTTAAAACCACCAACCGCTCCGAATCATCACCGTATCGGTCATGTCAAGCTTGTACGGGTCGACTTCGTATTCGAAGCGGCGCCCGAAAACGTAGCCGATTTCAATAAACGATTTGCCGCCGCCGTCGCGGCGGCGTTCGATACCGAAGATGAACCGATAGTCTGAGATCGTCAGCAGATCCGCCGCTCCAGAGCTCCGCTCGACGCTCCACGTGCCGCCGCCAAGTTCGCCGGTCAAATACCACCAATCTTCATAGCCGGGGCCATAGTCCCACAGTTGGCTATAACGAGGCCGCGGAAATGCGAGCTCCAGCTTGCGATCGTCAGTTTGCCAAACCAAGCCGGCAATCGGCAAAACGTCGTAGTCGTCGCGATTCAGCCAAACGACCCCGCCGATCAGTTGCCAGCGTTCGTTCCAGTCGTAAGTTGCGATCGCCATCGCGCTGGGTCGAAACGCATCGCTCCGTTGCCCTTTGAAGTCGCTGTAATAGCCGGCCGTTCCGGAAAGTATCATCCCCCAGCGATCATTGATCGGGCGAATCCAACGGGTCGTCAGATAGGCGTCGTAAAGCGTCGCCGGGGCGTCGATCGAGTCGGGACCGACCAAAAAATGCATGCCGTATCCAGGCGTTACGATCAACGGCGAATCAATTGTGGGCGCCGGAAACCCTAGCGTCACCGTCGCCAGCACGTCGGTAATGCCGATGTTGTCTCCGCTGCCGGCGATCCAAGTGCTGTCGGTCGTCAACGATTGGAAAATTCCCGGCTTGCTGGTCGCCAAAATAGGACGCGTGTTGAAGATTTCGTCTTCGCTTAGATGCAGCCCCTCTTCCATTTGCAGGTCGTACGGAATCTGTTCGATCTCCGGCGGAATCGCCGCCGCCGTTTTGGCGATCGGCGCGGCTGGGGCCAACAGATCATAGCTTGGCGAACATTGCGGAAAAACGTCGGTCGGCGGCAGCGGTTGCACCGGCTCGTACGGCAGACTTCTCGCCGCAGCGCCCAGGTTCGACGAGGTTTGACTTCCCGAGCTCCAAGGCACATATTGGGCGCAAGCGTTTCGCGTCGCTATGCAAAGCGACAACAGCGCAAACCAGAATCGCAGCGAGTTCGTTGGCACGAAGCTTATTTCTGAACGAGACGTTTAAAAGTTGAAACCGGTACGCAGCATCAGCGTGTCGTCGACCTTCAACGTCGGAATTGCGCTACGATAGACCAATTGACGATTCCAGACGTAACCGATTTCGACGAACGCTTTCAATCGGTTCGGATGCGTCGCTTCCAACCCGCCGAAAACTCGCAAGTCGTTGATATCGACCTGATCGTCGACAAAGCCCGCGCCCGTATCGCGTTGAATCGTCCAGCTTCCTCCGCCGTATTCGCCGCCCAAGTACCACCAAACTTCTTTGTCGCCGAAAGTCGTCCAATATTTGGAGACGCGCGGGTACGGAAATACCAGATCGTATTTCGATCGGCTATCCGGTTCCCAAGTCACCCCGACCACCGGAAACAATTTCTTGTCTAAGCGATCGATGTAAACGACGCCCGCTTTGATGGTCGTGGTCGGAGTAAGCCGCACGGCGCCGACCCCTAAGCCCTGCAAGCGCAGGCTGTGGCTGTTGAACGTTTTGAAGTCGGTGTAGGCGCCTGCTCGAAACCCAAGCTCGGCGAACAAGCGAGGAGTCAGTTCCGGATTCCAAGAGAAATCGAGATACGCGCTATAAGCGTTGCCAGGCAGATTTTGCGGAAGGTTGCGCGGCCCGTCCCACAGATGCAGCACAAACGCGGGTGTGACCAGCAACGGCTGATTGCTATTTAAAAAATTAGGAAACTGGGCCGTCGCCGAGACGTCGAAGTCTTGCGTCTGCAACGCGTCGTCTTGATCTTGCAGTTTCGGGAGCCATGTATATCGAAACGCGACATTTTCTAAAAAACGCTCGTAAGGAATCGTCGGAAATTCGGTTCCCATGGCCGGTTGTTGATAACCGTACGCCGGCGCCGATTGATTCGGAAAATAGGCTGGCGGGCCGGTCGAAAAACCGGCCGGCGGAGTCGTCGGCGGCGGCGGATAACTGGCCGGCGGCGGAAATGACGATGGCGCATAAGCTTGCGGCGCCGACGCATATGGCGCCGTTGGGTACGAACTGAACTGCGAACCGGTCGCGTACGGATCGAACGGCTGGATGCCGCCCGAGAGCGATGCCGACGGCTGCGCCCCGTACGGCGATGGCGCGACGGTGTTGATCGGCGTCGGCGCTTGGATACGTTGTGCTAGCAACGCCGCCGGCGCGACAAGCGACAAAGCGCCGACCAGGATCATATTTTTTAAAAAAACGCCCACGATTTTCTCAAGCAAATGGTCGTACGGTGACGATAACGGAAAGTTGGGAGAGTCGAGCGACGTAATTACCAACGACGTCCGAACCCGTCAAGGCGAACCTGCGCGACTTGAGCGAATCGCCCCGAACAGCCTGATGAATTTCTCCGCAGACTGTTCGATCGCATGAATGCGATCCCGCAATAACGACGCATGTCGTAATTTTGCGAACCGTGAAGAGCTTTGCCGAGGTTGAAAAATGCCATCGTGGCATTTTTCAACGGGCCGCTAAAGCGATTTCCCTTCTTCAGGCGTTTGCGGCGTCCAATAGAACCGATACTTATCTGCCTGCATTTGCCGCGTTAAGCAAACGATCTCTTGCGTATGCCCATAAAAGTGAGCGACGCTATGAACGGCGGCTTGCCAACCGCTGACCTCGCTGCCTTGAACGCTTCGAGGTTGCAACATCGCGTCAGCTTCCGCTTCTCGTAACGCGACGATCGCTTCGTCTAGCGTTGCTCGCAAATCACGCATTAGCAACTCAGCCGCTATCGGGTCACGCTCGGCGAATTCGGCCGGGCGATCGCGTACATCTGGCGCCCCGCCGACGCCTGAAATCAGATGCTGGCGTACGTTGCCTCCCAAGTGGATCAGTATCGTACCGATCGAATTCATTTCTGGCCCAGGGCGTCGCCAGATTTGCGCGTCGGAAAGCTGCGCGACGCAATGCTTGATCTGATCGTAGCAGCGGTTCAAACAGCGAATTAATTCGTCAGAAACCGCGCCGGTCACGTCGGCGGCCGTTGTCATCGTTTTCTCCCAGCAAGCGAACACAGTTGGTGGCGACGCATCGTTCAAAAACAGACGCACGGTCG
Source organism: Blastopirellula sp. JB062 (assembly GCA_044439945.1). Taxonomy (GTDB): domain Bacteria; phylum Planctomycetota; class Planctomycetia; order Pirellulales; family Pirellulaceae; genus Blastopirellula. Next base: position 905 of record JBITAD010000460.1, on the reverse strand, counting down.
AGAGAACGGTTCGCCAAATTCAGCAGAGAGGAACGCGTAAGAAGCCTAAGTCGAATAAAGGCAAGCGTTTAGAGAATTTACTTCGACGAACAAGGGTGGGTAGAGGGATTTGAACCCACGACCCCTGGAATCACAATCCAGTGCTCTAACCAACTGAGCTATACCCACCGTAGTCGTCAAAACGCCCCAGTTTAAAGGGCGCTTGCCCCGTCGTCAACGGATGGAGACCGCCTGATCTCTATTTTCATGCGCAAATGCGAATCGCACTCATACTCGTCCGCGCGTAACCAAGGAGTCAACCGCCGCCGCACAAGTTCGCGCGACCCGCACAAAACCAGATGCTAAACGGTCGATTGGACCTTTGTACTTGCCAGAGAGCGTTTGACAGCGGCGATCGCCTTTTTGATTTACTTTTTCTGCCCAATCCGTGGTGATGCCGTCGCCGGCAGCGCGTTAGGATGTCGCGTGCGACGCAGCCTGGCCGCATTGCCGAAATGCGGCGTGAAACGATAGATCTTCTGAAGAAAGAGAATGCGATGTCGCGCTACGAAGGGAAACCGTTTATCCGCCTGCTCGAGTGCTATATCTTGTCGGCGATCGACGAACTGCCGCCGGTCTACGAAGAGAAACTGTCGGAAATGGGGCCGGCTCTCAAAGAATCGTATAACCTCGAAGGGGGCTGGCGCGAAGTCGTCGCCCAGGTGATGCAGTTTCCTGACACGGTCGACGACGAGCTGCGGCAGATGTGGACGCACAATCAAGCAGTCGCCGCGCAAAACAACCAGATCCTTTCGGCCGAGGCTTTCGCCCAAGCGGTGGTCGATCAAAACTTCGCCGAAGAAACGCAAGAAGAGCCGCCAGCTGCCCCAGAAGACGAAGAAGAGTAAGCCCACGCGCACGTCCCT